>JACPVZ010000030.1 GCA_016197305.1 Nitrosomonadales bacterium
GGCCTCGTCGATGAGTCGGCGCACCACGGTCCATCCGTTCGGCCGCAACAACGGGACCACGGCCGTCGCCGCGGTGACCCGGGCCGGGATCCAGTTGGCCACATCATCGAGGCGGGCGCTGGCCCAGCCGAAGCTACGGGATGAATTTCAAATACATGCCCGAGCTGGAATGGGGATACGGCTATCCTTTTGCATTGACGCTGATGGCAGCCTCGATCGCGCTGCCGTTCTGGCTGTTCCAGCGCAAGGGCTGGCTGAAGTAGGCACCGTGATGACTGTTGCGAACCGCCGTTTCCGGATTACCCTGTGTCTGGCCGCATTATGTGCCAGCCCTGTGGTGTTCGCACAGGCGGACGAGGAGCGTTTTCTGGCATGCGCGAAAAACTACCCGGATGACAACGCGCAGCGCCTGAAGTGTTACGACGCTGCGATCAAGCCTGTACCCGGGCCGGAGGCGCAACCGGAAGCCGCGGTCAGCGAACCCGACAACGACGGCGCGTCGGCAACAGTGCCGCGTTCCTATCTGACCCGCGCCTGGAACCTCGACGACAAGGCCAATCCAGACGAGAGCAAGCTGGGCCGGTTGCGGCCATACCGGCAAAGCTATCTGGTGGTGCGCAAGAGCAGCAACCCGAACAACCAGCCCGGCTCGGTAGTGCCAGGGCACAGTGTTGCGGTGCCGGGCGATCTGGACGCGCTGGAAGCGAAGTTTATGTTGAGTTTCAAGGCCGATATCGGCAGTCAGCGCGACATCGATTTCCTGGGCCTGAAGACGCTGCGCCTGTGGGCAGCCTATACCCAGCAATCCAACTGGCAGGTGTTCAATACCCGCAATTCCTCGCCGTTCCGCGAGACCAACTATCAGCCGGAGCTGATCGCAACGTTCGGCACCGGCAATCATTCTGGGCTGAAGATGATCAATCTCGGGCTGGAGCACCAGTCGAACGGGCGCCCGCTGCCCGAGTCGCGCAGCTGGAACCGCGTCTATCTGCAGGGCGGCTGGGAGTGGAACAACAGCACATCCATCCTGGCGCGCGGCTGGTGGCGATTGCCGGAGAACCCGTTGAAAGACGACAATCCCGACATCAACGACTACATCGGGCGTGCCGACATCTTGGCGCGCTGGGAACCGCTGGACAAGTCGCAGGCGGTGGCCATCCTGCTGCGCGACAATTTGCGCATGCGCAACCGCGGCTTCGTGCAGATCGACTGGGCGCTGCCTTTCGCCTTGGGCAATGCAGCACGCGTACATGCTCAGTTCAGTTCCGGTTATGGCGAGAGCCTGATCGATTACAACCACAGGCAGACCACGTTTGGTCTCGGTTTTTCCTTCAGGGAATGGTAACCATGCAAGCTGACAACAACTCCCCCAACCATTATCAACGCATCGGCGGCGAGAAGAAGGTGCGCGAACTGGTGGAGCGTTTCTACCAGATGATGGACGAGCTGCCGGAAGCCTATGGCATACGCAAGATGCACGCCGAGGACCTGCAAAGTGCGCGCGACAAACTGTTCAAGTTCCTGTCCGGATGGATGGGCGGGCCGCAACTGTTCGTCAACGAGTACGGCCACCCGATGCTGCGCCGCCGCCACCTGCCGTTCGCGATCGGCGAATCCGAGCGCGACCAGTGGCTGTTGTGCATGGATCAGGCGCTAACTGAGGTGGTGGAAGACGCGGCGCTGCGCCGGGAGCTGTCGGCAGCGTTCGCCAAGGTCGCGGATCACATGCGCAACCGCGAGGGTTGATGCGGCTTTTTATGCCTGCGGCGGCTTTGCCAGCCGGTCCAGACACAGCGAGGCGGCGGCGAACCCCATCGCCGCGGTGACCGTTACGACCGAGCCGTAGCCCGAGCAACTCAGGTTGCCGGTAGTGCAAGCCTCGCCTTTTCTGGAAGGCTCTTCGAGATAGATGCAATTCACGCCGAACTTGCCGTTCTTGCTTGCCCCGGTCTTGTGCAATGCCGTGCGCGATTCCCTGCGCAGCTGATTGCGGATGCGTGCCAGCAACGCGTCGTGGGTGACCCGCCCCAGGTCCGCCACCCTGAGTTTGAGCGGATCGCGTTTGCCGCCTGCCGCCCCGCACACCACCAGGAAAACTTTGTTGCGCCGGGCGTGCGCGATCAGCGATGCCTTGGCACGCGCATTGTCGCAGGCATCGATCACCGCATCGAATGCGTCAGGCGGGATCAGCTGGGGCATGTTCTCCTCGGTCAGGAAGTCTTCGATGACGGTCACCTTGCATGCCGGATTGATGTCGTGGATGCGGCTCTTCAGTACCTGCACCTTTGCGGCGCCCAGAGTGCTGTCCAGCGCCTGGATCTGCCGGTTGATGTTCGAGACCGCGACATGGTCGAAATCGATCAGCGTGAGGTTGCCGATACCGCTGCGCGCCAGTGCCTCGACGGCCCAGGAACCGACGCCGCCGACGCCCACTACGGCTACGCGGCAGCGATGCAATAGCGTGCGTGTGCCATCGCCATGCAGACGATCCAGTCCGCCGAAGCGGCGTTCGTGGTCGACATCAAGCGTGTGGGGCATGGTCAGTGGAGCCGTGCGGCGCAGGTGGGGGAATGAGCATGGCTGGGATTATAGCGGTCCGACATGCCGGGACAAACCGGGTAATACCTGCAACGCATTTGTCGTGGTCGCTTGGGCGACCTCGCTCAGTGGCATACCGCGCAACTCCGCCAGCGTCTGCGCGATGCGGGGCACGTATTCCGGCTTGTTCGGCAGGCCGCGCTGCAGGAAATCCGGCGGAATGTCGGGCGCATCGGTCTCCAGCACGATGCTGTCCAGCGGAAGTGTCGCCGCCAGTTCGCGCAATTTTGTGGCGCGGGAGTAAGTCATCGCGCCGCCGAAGCCGAGTTTGAAACCGAGCTTGATGAACTCGTCGGCCTGCTGACGGCTGCCGTTGAAGGCATGCGCGATGCCGCCGCACACCCTGGCTTGGCGCAGATGCTTGAGTATCGTGTCCTGCGCGCGGCGGATGTGCAGCAGCACCGGCAAGTCGAATTCGCGTGCCAGCTTGAGCTGCTCGACGAAGAAATATTCCTGGCGGGCCTGGTCGTAGTGGTTGATGAAAAAGTCCATGCCGATCTCGCCGACCGCGACCGGCCTATGCTCGCGCAGATAGTCGCGCAGCACTGTCAGGTCTTCGGGCAGCGCGCCGTCGGTGTACATCGGGTGGATGCCGTAGGCGGGCGCGCAGCCGGGATGTTGCGAGCACAGCTCGCGTACCACGCCGAAATTGGCCCGCGTCACCGAGGGCACGACGATGCAGTTCACGCCGGCAGCTCGTGCGGCTTGAACCAGACCGGTCTGATCTCCGCCGAATTCTTCGGCGTCGAGATGGCAGTGAGTGTCAATAAATTGCATAAGTTGTAGGTTGGGTTGAGCGCAGCGATACCCAACAAGTCGCATGTGGTAAATGATGGGTATCGCTGCGCTCAACCCATCCTACGGGAGTCTGTTTAATCCATTGTCAGCACGATCTTGCCGATCACGCCGCCCGCCTCGATCATCCGGTGCGCGTCGGCGGCCTGTTCCAGCGGCAGCCGGTGCGACACCCGCACCTCCAATTGGCCGGATTCGACCAGCTGCGCACCCTGCTCCAGTATCCTGCGCTGGCGGATGCGTTCCTCGTGCAGCTTCATCACCTGCGGCGTCAGCATCAGCTCATAGCACAGCGACAGGTTGCGCAGCCGCGCCAGTTGCGTGTCGGCCAGCGCCAGCGGCGTGGACAGCAGGCTGACCACCTTGCCACCGATGCGTGCCGCATTGAGCGAACGCAAGAAAGTCTCGCCGCCGACGGTGTCGAACACCACGTCCGCGCCGCGACCACCGGTCCAGTCCAGCGTCTCCTTGACGAAATCCTGCTCGCGGTAGTTGATGATCTTCTCCGCATGCAGTCCGTGCGCCAATCCGGCTTTTTTCGCATCGCTGACGGTCACCGCGACGCGTGCGCCGAGATGGTGGGCGAGCTGCAGCGCGACATGCCCGACACCGCCGGCTGCGGCGTGGATCAGTATCGTCTGTCCGGCCTGCAGGTTGGCGCGCTCGACCAGCGCCTCCCACGCGGTGAGCAGCACCAGCGGCAATGCGGCGCTGTCCTGCAGGCTCAGGTTCCCGGGTTTGGCCGCGCAGTATTCCTCGTGCAGCGTGGTGTATTCGGCATAGCAGCCTGGCTCATCGCCCTGGTTGCCGCCCAGTCCCCCGTTGTTGAAATACACCGCATCGCCGACCCTGAAGCGCGTCACCGCACTGCCGGTCTGTTCGACGATGCCCGCGCCGTCGCAGCCGAGGATAGCGGGCAGGCTATCGGGGTAGTAGGCCGGCTTGGTGCGCAGCTTGGTATCGAGCGGGTTCACGCCCGCCGCCGCCAGCCTGACCAGCAGGTGGTGCGGCGAGGGCAGTTCCGGCTTCGGTACTTCGCGCAGTTGCAGCATGTCTGCGCTTCCGGGTGCGGTGGCGAGGATGGCTTTCATCGTTCAATCTCCAAGGCGGAATAATCCTCAAGTCAGGATTGCGGTGTCACGTCGTTTTCTGTTGCAGGAGCGAGCTTGTTCGCGAAAGCTCATCACGAGCAAGCTCGCTCCTGCAGGGGGTGCCAGCTCCGTCAATGACGGCATGGGCGTATGTTAAACTCGTACCATCAATTTAGCGAGATGATGGCAATGTCCGGGAACACTTTTGGCACTCTATTTACCGTAACTTCTTTCGGCGAATCGCACGGCGCGGCGATCGGCTGCATCGTCGATGGCTGCCCGCCGGGGATGGCGTTGTGCGAGGCCGATATCCAGCATGACCTGGACAGACGCAAGCCCGGCACCTCGCGCCATGTCACACAGCGCCGCGAATCGGACACCGTGGAGATCCTGTCCGGTGTGTTCGAGGGCAAGACCACCGGCACGCCCATCATGCTGCTGATCCGCAACGAAGACCAGCGCAGCAAGGACTACGGCAAGATCGCCGAGACCTTCCGCCCCGGCCATGCCGACTACACCTACTGGCAGAAATACGGGATTCGCGACCACAGAGGCGGCGGGCGCGCGTCGGCGCGCGAAACCGCGGGCCGCGTCGCGGCGGGTGCAATCGCGAAGAAATGGCTGAACGAAAAATACGGGGTGACCGTGCGCGGTTATCTGGAGCAGATCGGCGAGGTCGTCGTGCCGTTCAGGAGCTGGGACGACGTCCCCAACAACGCGTTCTTCGCGGCCGATGCCCGCGTCGTCCCGGCGCTGGAAGACTACATGGATGCACTGCGCAAGTCGGGCGATTCGATCGGTGCAAAGCTCGCGGTGGTCGCGCAGAACGTGCCGGTAGGCTGGGGCGAGCCGGTGTTCGACCGCCTCGATGCCGAGATCGCCTATGCGCTGATGAGCATCAACGCGGTGAAAGGCGTCGAGATCGGCGCGGGTTTCAACTGCGTGACGCAGCGCGGCACCGAGCACGGCGACGAAATGACGCCGCAGGGATTCCTGACCAACAACGCCGGCGGCATCCTCGGCGGCATCTCCACCGGGCAGGACATCGTCGCCCGCTACGCGATCAAGCCGACCTCCAGCATCCGCCTCGAACGCAACTCCATCGACAAGGCCGGCAATGCGGTGAAGGTCTCCACCGAGGGGCGGCATGATCCCTGTGTCGGCATCCGCGCGACGCCGATCGCCGAGGCGATGCTGGCGCTGGTGTTGATCGACCATGCGTTGAGGCATAGAGGGCAGAATGGGGATGTGGTTTGTGCGACGCCTAAGATTTAGCGGAGGAATAGTTGATGCTTAGGCCTTTAGTCGACACTCAGGCTTACTGTACAGCAATTGGTGCAGTTGCGATGGAGTGGGCATCCCTAGAAAGTATCGTTCATGGAGTTCTCTGGCGTCTAGCTGATCTGGATTCACGGAAGGGACGGTGCATTACTCAACACGTCCAATTTAATATTGTTTGGGATTCAATATTGTCCTTGGCTATTGAAATTCCATTAAGTCAAACAGAACAAGAAACGCTTACAACTCTTCAGAAAAAATGTGATCCCCTGCGTATTGAAAGAAATAATATTGTCCATGCTGTGTGGGGAATTACACCAGATGGTCTTTCGAAAGGGCAGTTAACTGCCATCGTTGCTAAAGCCAGAAAACAGTTAAAGATAGAGCAGCATAGCTACAGCATTGAGCATGTGCATGAATTGGCTAACAAGATAAATGAACTAGCTGGCGAGATTGCCACATTTACCTTGGCGTTGTTGAATCAACCTGCGACAGAAGCCAAGTAGCGTGGGCACCTGTAAAACCAAAACCAGCTTGCGGAGGGTGCAACATGAGCAAGCGTAGGACGCAATAACCAACGGGCATTGCCCGTATGACTAAATGCTAAAACCGCCGGTGGCAGACCGGCAGCTGGTTACCTTTCTTGTCTTGCCAAGAAAGGTAACCCAAAGAAGGCGCCCCCGGTTTGCCGCCGCTGCGCGGTTCCCTGCGTTGCTCGGCAGGTCAGGCGGCTGCGGAACTCGCACTGCGTGCTCAGACAGTCCTCGCCGACAACCCCTGACCAGCCTGTGCTACTCGGCGGCGCACAGGGGAAAATGCAAAGCGGCTTTGTGTGCGCTACGCGCACGAACTTTTTGATTGGTGCGATGAGGGTATGCCCTCATCGCGGGTTTCGGATTTTGGGTTTTGCTTTTCCATCCCCTGTGCGCCGCCTCGATCAGGCGCGAACGAGCGGTGGGGTTGCGCAGCCCCGTTCGTTTGTGTCTGATCGAGGGAACCCCCGCAGGGGGCGGGAAACCGGGGTCGCCTTTTAGTTCCGGCATAACATGCTGCGCATGTGAGCCTACTCTGCAACTTCGTTGTCTTGGGTTACTTTCTTTTTGGCGAAGCAAAAGAAAGTGACTAGCTGCCGGTCTACCACCGGCGGTGTTGACTTTGTTCATTCATGTTTCGATACGGCCTTCGGCCTACTCAACACGAACGGCCTATTTAACCTGCCCCCGCTCAATACTAATCCCCACCATACACCAGATCTACGACCTGATGAAATGGGCGCCGACCAGCGCGAATTCCTGTCCGGCGCGCATCGTGTTCGTGCGCGGCGCGGCGGCGAAAGAAAAATTATTGATGGCGATGGCACCGGGAAATGTGGACAAGACCCGCGCCGCGCCGGTCACCGCGATCGTTGCCTACGACCTTGAGTTCTATGAGCAACTGCCCAGGCTGTTCCCGCATGCGGATGCGCGTTCGTGGTTTGCCGGCAACCAGCCGCTGATAGCCACCACCGCGTTTCGCAACGGCACGCTGCAGGGCGGGTATCTGATCCTCGCCGCCCGCGCGTTGGGGCTGGATGCCGGGCCGATGTCCGGCTTCGACAATGAAAAAGTGGACGAGGCGTTCTTCGCCGGTACCCAGATCAAATCCAATTTCCTGGTCAATCTCGGTTACGGCGATGCCGGCAAGCTGTATCCGCGCAATCCGCGGCTGACGTTCGCGGAAGCGGCGCAAATTCTCTAGGTGTATAGTGCCATGCATTCGCACGCGGGAGGCTGATGATGAACCGACTGACCAAACTATTGCTGACGTTGTGTGTGGCTATGCTGTACAGCCCGGCGCATGCGCAGAATTTCGCCTGTCTGGATTGCCACGACATCACCGGCGGGGCAGGCGTCAACGACTTCAGCCTGATCTATGCGCAGACCAAGCCGCACCATCCGGTCGGCATCGCGTACCCGCTGAGTTTCCCCGCCAACGAAAACTTCAATGCGCCGAACGGACAGGGCGCGGGCATCACGTTCTTCGACCGCAACGGCAACGGCCAGCCGGACAGCGACGAGGTGCAGCTCTACGATGTCGGCGGCGCGGCAACCGTCGAGTGTGCGACCTGCCACATCGAACACGGCACGGCGCCGGCTCCAGTTCCTGTCAGGAAACCGGTCGATATGCATCTGCGCGTCACGGCTGAGCGCAGTGCGTTGTGCTCGGTCTGCCATAACCAGTAATTTCGATTTGCGTTTGACGCTGAATCGTTCCTGCAGGGGTATCGGGCTGAAAATTACGGTGTTGGTTTTGTCTTGGCGGGTTTCTTGCGCCTGCTGCCGATATGCGCCTCGCCGCGTTGCGCGGCCAGCGTGACCTGCTTCTGGCGCTCCAGCGCGGCGGTGCGTTTCTCAGGGGTGAGGCTGTCGTGGCAATGCGGGCAGCTCACGCCCTGCTCATACTTCGGCGAGGCTTGGTCTGTGGCGCTGACCGGGCGCGAGCAACCGTAGCACAGTTCGTAATGTCCCGGTGCGAGGCCTTGCCCGACCGCGACGCGCTGGTCGAACACGAAGCACTCGCCCTGCCACAGGCTCTGTTCGGCGGGGACGTTTTCCAGGTATTTCAGTATCCCGCCCTGCAGGTGGTATACCTCGGGGAAGCCCTGTTGCAGCATGTAGGCCGAGGCCTTTTCGCAGCGTATCCCGCCGGTGCAGAACATCGCGACACGCGGCTGCTTGTCCGGGGAGAAATGGGTTTTGACGTAGTCCGGGAATTCGCGGAACGTGGTGATATGCGGATCGACAGCGCCCTTGAAGGTGCCGACCTCGACTTCGTAATCGTTGCGCGTATCCACTAGCAATACATTCGGATCGCTGATCAGCGCGTTCCAGTCTTCCGGTTTGACGTAGCGGCCGACCAGGCTGGTTGGGTCGACATCCGGCACACCCATCGTGACGATCTCTTTCTTCAGCTTGATCTTCATCCGGTAGAACGGCGGATGATCTGCGCTGGATTCCTTGTGTGGCAGGCCGGCCAGGCGCGGGTCGCTGCGCAGGTACGCCAGAATGTTGTCGATGCCGGAGCGCGTTCCGGCAATCGTGCCGTTGATGCCTTCCTCGGCGAGCAGCAGCGTGCCGGTGATGCCCAGCTCATCGCAGCGCGCCTGCAGCGGCGCGCGCAGTGCGGCACAGTCGTCCAGCCTGACGAATTGATACAATGCCGCGACGATCCATGTGTTCATTGGATTGTTTCCTTGCGCCGGTACAGGCGGTAGTGTTCGCCCTTGTCGCCCTTGCGGCTGCCTTCCCAGATCTTGTCCCAGCGGGCTTCGTCGAGCAGCGGTTTGGACAGCTTGTCGCCCTGGATCAGGCGCAGGTCGCAGCGCAGCTTGGGATCGGCGCGGGTAAAAATGTCGCCGAAATAGTGCAGCATCGCACGCTGTGCGTCGCCCAGATATTCGCGGCCTATGCACTGGTAATGCTTGGGTAGCGCCTGCTGCAGGGAGACGACCATGTTGCGGTAGCTCTTGCCGCTGTCCAGCCACGGCAGCCACAGCGTCATCGCCAGTATCCAGATCAGCGTGATGCCTGCGGCCCAGTTGACCACCGCACGGCGCATCGAACGCCCGACGCGCCATACCAGCACCAGCCACAGCACGCTGGCGAGCAGCGCGATCACGAACGGCACGGTGTCGAACTCGGGAGTGAAGCCGGGCTGATAGGCCTTCAGCCACAGCGTGACCTTGGCATGGTTGTCCAGCAGCAGCCCGGCCCAGCCCCACCACATCAGGATCGCGACCAGTGCGAAGGTCATCAGGCTGAACCAGTCCAGCGCATTCGAGGCACCGCGCTTCAGCATGGACAGCGAGGCGGTCGCCAGCAGCGCGATCGGCAGCAGCATCGGCAGCGCGAACACCTCCTTGATGTTAGGCACCAGACTGAGCGTGACCAGCATCACCGCGAAGCTGGCCAGCGGCAATTGCAGGTCGTCGCGCTGCGCCAAGCGGTGGCGCGATTTCCATACCACCCACACCGCCAGCGGCAGCCCCGGCCAGGCCAGCCAGGGCAGGTTCTTCAGGTAGTAGAAGCTTTCTTTGGTCGGGCCGGACTTCGCATAGTCCAGCCAGTTGCCGATGTTGTGCGACCACGCCCATTCGGCAAACAACACCGGCGAATGCAGATACAGCAGCGTCGGCCAGATCGTCAGCCAGGGCAGCACGAACGGGATCGCCAGCATGAGGCTGGCGTAGTAATTGCGCACGCGCCATTTTTTGTACAACGCGGGCAGCAAGGCCGCGATCAGCACCAGCAGCACCGGCGCGATGAAGCCCTTGGCCATGAAGCCGATGCCGACGCCGGTGCCGATCCAGGCAGCGGCGCGCCTGGCGCGTTCCTGGCTGTGGGAAAGACCGTACAGCAGCATCGCGCAGCCGGCAGCGTCAGCGCGGTGTAGAAACCGCTGGCGAGGCGCGCACCGTCATGCAGCGGCAGCAGCGGGGAGAACAGTTTGGCGAACAGCGCCGCGGTCCAGTAATACAGTGGCGGCTTGTCCATGAAGGGTTCGCCGGCGAGCGTCGGAACCAGCCAGTCGCCGCCCTGCAGCAGCGAATACACCAGCCCGAAGCTGTAGGCCTCGTCCGGTTTCCACGGGTCGTGGCCGACCAAGCCGGTGCCCAGCCAGACCAGGCACAGCAGTGCCAGCATCACGGCTTTGCCGGCGGTGATCGGGTGGGGGTCGGTGGGCTTGATGAAATACATGCGTGTGCTATTCCACGATCTTGATGTCCTGCCCCGGCTTGGGTTCGCCGTTCGGGTACATCGCATTGATCAGGCGCAGATAGCTTTCCGCCGATTTTCCCAGCGGCGAGTGTTGCGCCAGTTGCGCGAAGCTGTCGCCCTTGCGCGCGGTGATGATGCGTATCGTCAGCGGCTTGACCAGTTTGCGCTCGTCGCCGCTCAGCGCGTGGAAGCTGCGTATCGTGTCCAGGATCTGCTCGCGATATTGATCCAATCCGCTGCGCGTCTTGGCCTGGGCCTGCAGGATGAAGGCCTGTTCGTTGAGGTAGATCACCCCGGCGATGGTGGTGGGCAACTCGATGATCGCCGCCGGCAGTCCGTTCACTTCCAGCGTGTCGATTTGCGCGCTGTTGCCGGCGAGGCGGCGCGCATAGTCGCGCGGCGAACCGCTGGGGTTGTCGTCCAGCTTCATCTGAATCTGCGCCTCGCCCTGCGGGCTGACCGCGACCAGCGTGTCGGGCAGGTTATGCACTTGCCAGCCATCGGGGAACGACAACGCCATGCCCAGGTCGCCGTGATAGAAGCGATTGTGGCGCACCACGCCCTGGTCGCTGTTGTCGTTGAACACCAGGCCATCGATCGCGTCCAGGTACTGGCTGCGGCCCTCGAAATGCACGGTGTTGGTCAGCTTGTCGGCTTCGCCCACCGCCTGTTTCAGGCGCGTGTCGTTGTCCGGGTGGGTCGCGAACAGGCCGTGGTAGCGCCGCGGCTCGCGGCCCTCCTCCTTGGCAAGCTTGGCGTCCTGCATCTCCTGGTTCTTCAGCACCCCGATCACCTTGATGATCGCCTGCGGGTCGTATTCGGTGCGCCCCAGATATTCCGCGCCGAGGCGGTCTGCCTCCAGTTCGTGTTCGCGGCCGTAGCCGGACAGCAGCGCGCCGCCGATGATGTTGGTCAGGTTCTGTCCGCCCATGCTGCCGAGCTCGGGCACGAAGATCGAGGCGATCGTCAGGCCGATGTCGGCGGCCTGCGCGACGCTCTGCTGCCGCACCCCGTGGCGCGCCGTGACATGGCCAATCTCGTGGCCCAGCACCGCGGCCAGCTCGGCCTCGCTGTTCAGGTAGGCCATGATGCCGCGGGTGATGTACACATAGCCGCCGGGCAGCGCGAAGGCGTTGATCTCAGCCGAATCCAGCACCTTGAAGTGATATTCGAGGTTGGGGCGGTGGCTCTGCCTGGCGATGCGCTGCCCTACGCTGTCGACATAGTCCTGCAGCGCCTTGGATTCGTATACATGGTATTGTTTCTTGACCTGCTCGTCGGCCTGTCGCCCGACCGCAATCTCCTGGCTTTCCGACATCATCACGAAGTCGGTCCGCCCGCTGACCGGGTTGCGCGCGCAGCTGCCCAGCAACAGCAATGCCAGGCAGGCAGCCGCAACGCGGGCGGGGCGATACGGATCGCGAGTCGTCCTATCAGTCGAGCTATCGGTGCTGGGCATGGGCATTCCTGTCAGAGTCGCAGTTCAAGGCATGGATTGTCGCTGCAATTAAAAAAGGCAGCAAATGCTGCCTTTTGATGTCACTGCGCCGCGAAGTTCCGCGGCGATCTGGCACCTCCGAAGGAGGATTGTTATGCCGCAGCCTTGGTGCCGTACTTCTGGCGGAACTTGTCGATGCGGCCGGCGGTGTCCATGATCTTCTGGGTGCCGGTGTAGAACGGATGGCACTCGGAGCATACTTCGACGTTCAGCGTCGGCTTGCCGATCACCGACTTGGTCTTGAAGTTGTTGCCGCAGCTGCAAGCCACGGTGATTTCCTGGTAATTCGGGTGAATATCTGCTTTCATTTTCTTTCCTTGCGAGTAGTTTGGTGCGGCGGGTGTACGCACTTGGGGTATTGCATAAGGGCGGGCATTATCCATAAAAATAGGGAGTTGCGCAAACTTTTATGCGCCGCGTGCGGGCGGCGGCCGGTGCGGCCTCGAGCTGGCCGGCGTGGCCGGGCTAGGCTTCGCCGCGGGCCGCCAGCCAGGCCAGGTATTCGTCTATCGGCATCGGCTTGGCATACAGATAACCCTGCAGGATTTCCACGCCCATCTCGTCGAGCAGCCTGGCGGTGGCCTCGTCCTCGACGCCTTCGGCGACGCACTCCAGCTCCAGCGACTTGGCGATCGCCACGATCGCGGTTGCCATGCCGAAACCGGCCTTGTCATGGATGCGCCGCACGAAGGAGATGTCGAGCTTGAGCTCGTCGGCCGGAATTTCGTGCAGCTGCGATAGTGAGGAGTAGCCGACACCGAAGTCGTCCACTGCGATGCCGAAGCCTTTGCTGTCGAGCTCGGCGATGCGTTCGCGCGCAAAGCTGACGTCGGACAGCGCGATGCTCTCGGTGATCTCCAGCATGATCTGGCCGGTTGCGATGTTGGCGCGCGCCACATCGTCGCATAGCTGCTCTACGATGGAGCTGGAAAACAGCTGCCGCTTGGACAGGTTCACCGACAGGCGATGTCCTGGCGGCAGCAGCGTCAGCGCATGCAGTGCCTGCTGCCATACCAGTTGCCCGACCTTGTCGATCAGGCCCATGCTTTCCGCCATCGGAATGAACACCGCCGGCGGGATCCAGCCCTGGTCGGGCACATGCCAGCGTGCCAGCGCCTCGGCGCCGATCACCTTGCCGGTGTGGGCCGAGACCAGCGGTTGCAGCCAGCACTGGATCTGGTTGGCATGCACTGCCTGGTTCAGTCGGCTCTGGATATAGAACGATTGCCGTCCCGGTTCCTTGGCGGCGATGCTGTTGAAGAACTGGATGTTGTTGCGGCCCTGCGCCTTGGCGTAAAACATCGCGCGGTCGGCCTGGGCGAGCAGCATTTCGCCGCTGCTCGCGTCGTCCGGATAGACGGCAAAGCCGGCGCTGAAGTTGAACGGGAACTCGGTGCCGTCGATTTCGATGTTGTGGCTGGTCAGGGCTTCCAGCTTGTGGGTGATGTCGCGCGCGTCTTCCAGCGTCTTCAGGTCGGGGCAGAGCACGACGAATTCGTCGCCGCCCCAGCGCGACAGCGTGTCGGTGCCACGCAGTATCGTGAGCAGCCTGCTGGTGACCTCCTTGAGCATCGCATCGCCGGTCTTGTGGCCGAAGTTGTCGTTGACCTGCTTGAAGTGGTCGAGATCGATGAAACCCAGCGCGACGCGCATCGCGCCGCGGTCGGCACGGGACAGCGCCATGCCCATCCGGTCTTCCAGCAGCACCCGGTTGGGCAGGTCGGTGAGTGCGTCGTGCATCGCCATGTGGCTGATCTGGCGCTCCTGGCGGTAGGTGTGGGTGATGTCGCGCACCACGCCACGGTAGCTGACGATGTTCTCGCCCTGTGTGATCGCCGCGAAGCGGCCTTCGACCCAGAAGTGTGCGCGGGGCTCATCCTGGCGATTCAGGCGGAAGCGGATATGGACCTGGTCCTTTTGCTGGTAGGTCAGCGCGCTGATCTGCTCGAGGAAGGCAGGCACATCATCCGGGTGTACGCATTTGGTGATGTCGCAAGTCGCGATGTCGTCAACGCCGGTCAACAGGTTCCAGGCGGAGGTGGCATGGAGCATTTTTCCTTCGGCGGAAAATTCGATCACCGCATCCTGCAGCAAGTCCAGCGTCTGCAGATGGGCGCGCTGTTCGGCATTGCGCTGCGTGGCGTTTTCCATCAGGTTTTTCAGCTCTTCCGTCACCACGCTGATCTGGTCGGTATTCCCTCCGATTGAGGCTTGCAGCGATTGTTTAATCTCGGCCGAGATGCCGCGATCCGGCTCGTTCTGGTAGCGCAATGCGGCGTCGGCCAGGCTGTCGAGGCGGCTGCCCATCTGCCTGAGCCAATGGCCGACGGTCATGAACAGCAGCACGCCGAACAGCAGCGTGATGCCGGTCGACACGGCCAATACCAGCGGCACCGGGAAGTTGATTTCCAATGGGGAGCGCAGGTTCAGGTAGAGGGGAGCGTGCTGTCCATTCGGGTAGTGCAGTTCGGCCCAGAGTTTGCGGCCTTCTTGATACCTATGCTTGCCGATCCGCGCTTCGCTATAGAACTGGCCGGCCGGCGGAGCGTCTGATAATGCCAGGCTCCCCGCCGAGCTGAGCAGCGGCTGGTTGCCCAGCGAAAGCATGCTGGTGGTATTGGGATAATTCAGGCGCTTCAGCGTTGCGTTATCCCATGCCTTGAAAAAAATCATGTTGGCGTGAAAGTTGATCACCTGCAGCGGGATGCTGATCTTGGTGTACAGCGTGGCATGGGCTGCGTCGAACCAGAACGGCTGGTCATCCAGCAAGGCAGTTTGAAAATCCGGGGCTTCGTTGCCGTTCCAGTAGCTGAAGATGGTCTTGTTGTTGCCCGCTTCGTTGATGACGATGCCTTCGAATCCCAAGTTCTCCGCCTGGGCGGTGAAGAAGGCGCGCAGTTTTTCGCTGCGCTGTGTCTCTCCGGTATTGAGGATGCCTGACCATTCAGTGATGCTATGTACGTGCTGTGCATTTTCCTGCCAGATGTGCTGCTGGTCCTCAAGGCGGGGAATCATGTGTGCCAGCGCGTCGGCCATCTTGGCGCGATTCAGCTTGTCGGTCTGGTGGGAATAGACGAGGGCGATGATGCCGCTCATTCCCGTCGAGAAAATCACCAGTAGCAGCCACAGGCGGCGGCCGAACAGTTGCCTGAGTGTAAGAGGGCGTTTGCGGATATGGATAGGCAAGAATGACAGTCCCGGGGTTAGTCGCGGATGAAAGTTCTGAAGGCGAGATTGCGTTCTTTTGGATCTTCGGCCTGACTATGGAAGAAGCGCTCGGTATTGGTTACCGCTATTTCATCCCAGGAGAGATGTGTCGTGAACATCCCGGTGTTGCGTTGCAACACCGGGACCAGCGCCTTCAGTGCCGCAGCGTCAAAGCCGGACTGATTGGACAGTTGTTCCACGACTTGTTGCGCATTGTGTTGCGACAGCCATTTCAGCGTCTGATCGAACATGCGCTGCACTTTCCTGACGGTTTCAGGGTGGGACATGTATATGTCTTCTCGGGTGGCGAGCGCGGCGTGCACGATAGCGCCGCCGAGCAATTCGTTGCTGGTTTTCGGCAGGTACAGGTCGGCCAGCTTGACGGCGATGCCTTGCGCCACCAGTTCCGAGGCGAACGGTTCGTCCCCGAGCATCGCGTCTACTGTCTTGCTGGTCAGTGCGGCGCGTGTCGAATCGCGATTCTGTCCCGCCGAGATGTATTGCACGTCGTCGGGCTTGAGGCCGGCGTGTTGCAGCAGGTAGCCTATCATCATGCTGCCCATGGATCGTGCCGACCTGATGCTGGATGCGGCACCGATACGCATACCCTTGAGATCGGCGATGTCATGCACCCGGTTGCGCAGTCCGGCACGCAGCATCAGCACGTACATCGCGCTTTGCGTGAATTGACCGATCGCCAGCACCGGCATGTTGTCGGCGCGAGCCGAGGCGATTGCGGGCAAACCTGCCGAAGCGAAATCGCTGTTGTTGTCGCCCAGTTCGCGCAGCGCCAAGGGGCCTCCGCCCACATAATGCAGCCTGAGATCCAGTCCCTCGGCCTGGTCGGCGGCGATCGCCTTGGCCAGATAGACGGGCAGATAGGACAGGCTGCCCGGCCCGGGCACCGACAGTGTCACGGTCTCTGCGCGGCAGGGCGATGCCAGTATCGCGAGCGCGAGCAAGCTGCTGAAAATTCCCAAACGATTCTTCATGATCGTCTCTCCCTGGAAGGTGAATTTATGCGGCTCGGTGATTGATGTGGCTGGAGGGATTGTTACAGAGTGTCGGGTTTTCAGCAATCGTTGCGAGGACATGCCGCGCAAAGCCCGTTGGGCAGGCCGAACGGTTCAGCAACAGCGCTTGATGCCATCCCATTTGTGTTGTTGCTGGTGCCGGAAAAATGCCTCGCGCGAATGCGGCGGGGTGCCGGCATGACAGGCGGCGTGATGCGCCAGATAGCGCTCATAGGCATCGTCGCCGCTGAGTTGGCGCAGCGTGCACCAGAATTTTCTCCCGCCAATTTCAATTCGTTTAAAAACCGTCGCGAGCGGCTTGAGTGCAAAGCGCGTGATGCCGGAGCCAGCACCCCGCAACGCCGCAATCGAGCTGCCCGGCAGGTTTTTCAGTCGCGTTGCCATGCTTCCTCCAGCCGCGTGACCTGATGCGGTTCCTCGGCCAGCGGCGGTACCGGCTTGCCCTGCAGATGGCGCACGCACACGCGCAGCATGTCCAGCACGATCAACCACAGCAGCGCCACGAAGAGCAGCACCAGCAGCGCATCCAGCTGCTGGTTGAAGATCAGTTGCGGGGCGACCGCGGCCTTGTCTGCGGGCAGGGTTCCGGCGGCGAGCTTGTCGGCCATGCCGTTGGCGGCGGAGAGGAAGCCGATGCGCGGGTCGCTGCTGGCGAGCTTCTGCCAGCTGGCGGTGCTGGTGATCGTGACCAGCCACAGCAGCGGCAGCGCGGTGATCCAGGTGTACCTGAGCTTGCCTGATTTCACCAGGATGCCGGTCGCGACGCACAGCGCGATCGCGGCGAGTATCTGGTTGGAGATGCCGAACAGCGGCCACAGGATGTTGACCCCGCCGTTCGGGTCGATCACGCCGATGTACAGGAAATAGCCCCAGGCCGCGACCACGAGCGCGCTGCTGAGCAGTATCGACGGATACCAGGAGGTGCGTCCCAGCGGCTGCCAGATATTGCCGAGCAGATCCTGCAGCATAAAGCGGCCGACGCGCGTGCCGGCATCCAGCGTGGTGAGGATGAAGATCGCCTCGAACATGATCGCGAAGTGGTACCACAGCGCCAGCAGGTGTTCGCCGAATGCGCTGCCGAAGATGCTGGCCATGCCGACCGCCAGCGACGGTGCGCCGCCGGTGCGGGCGAACAGCGTGGCCTCGCCCATCTGCTGCGCGAGCAGGTTCATCTGTTCGACGCTGACCGGGAAGCCCCACGAGGCGATCTTGGCGACCGCATCGGCGGCTTCCTTGCCGACCACGCCGGCGGGGGAATTGATTGCGAAGTACACGCCGGGATCCAGCACCGTCGCGGCGATCATCGCCATCACCGCGACCAGCGACTCCAGCACCATGCCGCCGTAGCCGATGATGCGGATGTCGCGCTCATTGGACAGGAGTTTTGGCGTGGTGCCTGATGCGATCAGCGAGTGGAAACCGGAGATCGCGCCGCAGGCGATGGTGATGAACACGAACGGGAACACCGCGCCGCCGAAGATCGGCCCGCTGCCGTCGACGAACTGCGTCAGTGCCGGCATCTTGATTTCGGGTCGCAACCACACGATCGCCAGCGCCAGCAGGATTACCGTGCCGAGCTTCATGAATGTGGACAGGTAATCGCGCGGCGCCAGCAGCAGCCACACCGGCAACACTGCCGCGGCGAAACCGTAGCCTATCACCGCGAACGCCAGCGGCAGCCCGGGATGGTCGAACAGCGCGCGCAGCCCGGCCTGCTGGTCTATCCAGCCGCCGCCTGCGACGGCCAGCAACAACAGCAGTACGCCCAGCGCCGAGCCTTCCAGCACGCGGCCGGGGCGCAGCTTGTACATATACAGGCCGACCAGCATCGCGACCGGTATCGTCGCCGCCACGGTGGAGGTGGCCCACGGGCTGTGCTTCATGGCGTTCACCACCACCAGTCCGAGCACCGCGATGAGAATCACCATAATCATCATCACGCCCACCAGCGCGTCCACGCCACCGATAGGGCCCAGCTCATCCCCAGCTCGTCGCGCGCCATCTGCCCGAGGCTCTTGCCGTTGCGTCGCGTCGAGAAGAACAGTGTCACCATGTCCTGTACGCAGCCGCCCAGCACCGCACCGATCAATATCCACAGCGTGCCGGGCAGGTAGCCGAACTGTGCCGCCAGTGTCGGGCCGACCAGCGGGCCGGGGCCGGCGATCGCGGCAAAGTGGTGGCCGAACACGATCCAGCGGTTGGTCGGCACGAAGTCGCGCCCGTTGGACAGGCGTTCCGCCGGGGTGGCGCGCGTCTCGTCTATGCACAGCACGGTCGCGGCGATCCATGCCGCATAGAAGCGGTAGGCCAGCGCGTAGACGCACAGTGCCGCGGTGATCAGCCACAGCGCGTTGATGGATTCGCCGCGGTTCAGCGCGATGCCGCCCAGCGCGGCGGCGCCGAGCAATGCGACACCCAGCCAGGTGATGACGGAGGAAAGCTTGGTTTTCATGGGCGATGTGCGAGGGGTAAAAGAATTATGCGACAATGCTAACCTAAAATTTAGTTCGCTCGCCATGCCAAACGCATCCCGCAGCGCTCCTATCAACCAGGAAGTAATGTGTTTCTAGAAAACCTCAAGCAATTGCTCGCCACCGATATGGCCGCCGTGGATCAGGTGATACGCGCCCGGCTGCACTCGGAAGTGCTGTTGATCAACCAGGTCGGTGAATACATCGTCAACAGCGGCGGCAAGCGCTTGCGCCCGGCGCTGGTGGTGTTGTCCGCGGAAGCGTTCGGTTACCGCGGCACCCAGCACCACAATCTGGCCGCGGTGGTGGAATTCATCCATACCGCGACGCTGCTGCACGACGATGTGGTCGATGAATCCGAGTTGCGCCGCGGCCGCGCAACTGCCAGTGCGTTGTTCGGCAACGCCGCCAGCGTGCTGGTCGGCGACTTCCTGTATTCGCGCGCGTTCCAGATGATGGTCGAGGCCGGCGAAATGCGCGTGATGCAGATCTTGGCCGAGGCGACCAACACCATCGCCGAAGGCGAGGTGTTGCAGCTGCTCAATTGCCACGATGCCGATGTCGACAGCGCCAATTACATGCGCGTGATCCATTGCAAGACCGCCAAGCTGTTCGAGGCGGCGATGCGCCTGGGCGCAATCCTCGGCCAGGCGTCCGCCGCCGACGAGCAGGCTGCCGCGAAATACGGGATGCACCTCGGCACGGCCTTCCAGTTGCTCGACGATGTGCTGGATTATTCGGCCGACGAGCAGCAGACCGGCAAGCATCTCGGCGACGATCTCGCCGAGGGCAAGCCGACGCTGCCGCTGATTTACGCGATGCAGCACGGCAGCGTGGAGCAGGCCGCAGTGGTGCGCGGCGCGATCGAGCAGGGCGACGTCGGCAGGTTTGCCGAGGTGCTGCAGATCATCCACGCCACCGGCGCACTGGAGTTCACGCGCCAGCAGGCGCTGCGCGAGGCTGAACTGGCCTGCGCGGCGATCGACGCATTACCCGATTCAAAATATCGCCAATGTCTGGTAGATTTGGCACACTTTGCCGCGACGCGGCAATATTAGTTGGCAAATACAGGCCGCAAGGCCTGACAGTTCGGGGTGTAGCTCAGCCTGGTAGAGTACTGCGTTCGGGACGCAGGAGTCGGAGGTTCGAATCCTCTCACCCCGACCAAATGATCTGATTTAACCAAATAAATCGGATTTTTTGGCTGACTAAATTTCTCTAGATGATCTGAAAGCCCTCAGCATTTTGCGATTTTCCAGCAGCGGTGCCAGTGTTCGCAGTTATGACTGCTTTTGCCCTTAAATTCTGCTTTATGGCTTGTGTTGTCTGCGGGCTCCCAGATTTTTTATCGTTTGTATTCATGTGAATAGAAGATTTTGTAAGTGGGTTGTAAGGTTTTTGGTATTTTGAATACAATGAGAACCGATAAAGCAGGGAAAAATACTTGCAGAAACATAACGAAGGCAAATTCAGGCGCGTCAAGTTGCATGGGTTGCACAGGGAGGGGTAACAATGGAGCTGGATAAACAGGCAATTGTCAATTTGCTTAATGGAACCTATCAAAACCAACCTTTTGTACCTCAAGATTGGCAAGGTGTGTTTGCCAAGCACTCCAAAAACAAAATTGTAGCCGTCATATCAACCCCGAAATCTGGATCGACATACATTGCAAATGTAATTTCCAATCACGGCCGTATTCCCTCGCGCAGACTATGTTACGCGTATGCATCTAACGAGCACGATTTATATCTTCCGGCATTGGTAACGGCGAAGTTGTCCGGGGGCGTTTCGCAGATTCATATGCGGGCGACGCCGCACAATATGCAGCTGATGAATGCATTCGATGTTAAGGGTATAGTGGTAACGCGCAATATATTTGACGCTGTTGCCAGCTTTAAAAGGGATATTCAGAAAAAATTATGCATGGAACCTCTGGGGGTTGGGTTGCATGGGTATAGTTTTATTTGGCTGACTGAGTCGCTGAAAAAACTTTCCGACAGTGAACTCATGGAACACTGTATAGATTTTTACGTTCCTTGGTATATCAATTTCGTATTGTCTTGGAATGTCGAATCGCAAAACAAGGGGCTTCTATTTGTTAGGTATGAACAGCTTATGAAAAATCGAGAAGAGGTGTTTTCCAAGATAATGGAGCATATCGGTATTAACCCGGCAGTTCCCAAATCTTTACTCAACAGTGATTTTCTAAGAGGAAGCAAATCTATATCTGGAACTCAAAGTGAACCTGGTAGCGGGTATTCTGCACTGACTAGGCACCAGATAAAAAATATCAAGCGGAGATTTGCGATGTTTGAAGGGCAGCACCTTAATGAATTTCTCGATTTTTCTTGTTGCTGATCGAGGGCGCATCTACCCCCATGCTGCATGTTGGTGCTTATAGTGTTTCACCTGGCAGAACAGCGACACAAACAGCGCTGAGCGGCGGGTTGGCTCGCAGGTAGCTGACAAATTACCTACAGCCACATCTGTAGATGTGGCGGTCAGCAACCCGGTGTGATACGGGTCAGTGCATGACTCAGCTAGCAATTTCCGTTTGGGCTTGGGCCGCGTATATCTGATGTGCTGCAGCAACAGCGGCGCCGCGTTCGAGTTTCATGCCGCCGGCGGTGAATACCGCTTCCAGTGCATTCAGGCAATACACGACGTTTTCAATGCGGCTGGAATGGCCCATCAGGCCGAAGCGCCATACCTTGCCGGCGAAATCGCCCAGGCCGGCGCCGATCTCCAGGCGGTGTTCGTCGAGCAGCGTCTTGCGCAACGCTTTTTCGTCGACGCCTTGCGGGATGAACACCGAGTTGAGCTGGGGCAGGCGGTGCGCCTCATCGACCAGGAAATTCAGCCCCAGATTTTCCAGTCCGGCGCGGAACGCCAAGTGGTTGCGGGTGTGGCGCGCCCAGGCTTTTTCCAGCCCTTCTTCCTGCAGGATCACCAGCGATTCGTGCAGGCCATACAGCGAGTTGGTCGGCGCGGTGTGGTGATAGGTGCGCGGCGCGCCACCGCCGCCGCCCCAGTAGCCGAGCACCAGATTCAGGTCCATGAACCAGCTCTGCGCTTTTTTCGGACGCGCCTTGATTTTCGCGACCGCCGCGTCGGAAAAACTCACCGGAGACAGGCCGGGCGGGCAGGACAGGCATTTCTGGCTGCCGGAATAGATCGCGTCTATGCCCCATTCGTCGACCATCAGCGGCGAGCCGCCCAGCGAGGTGACTGCATCGACGATCGTCAGGCAACCGTGACGGCGCGCGATCTCGCACAGGGTTTTGGCATCCGACAAGGCGCCGGTCGAGGTCTCGGCCTGCACGAACGCGACGATCCGGGTGTCGGGATGGGCTTTCAGCGCATCGGCCAGTTTGTTCGGGTCGACCGCTTTGCCCCAGGCATCTTCGACCACGACGGCGATGCCGCCGCAGCGTTCGACGTTCTCTATCATGCGTCCGCCGAACACGCCGTTGCGGCAGACGATCACTTTCTCACCGGGGTTGATCAGGTTGACGAAGCAGGTTTCCATGCCGACCGAACCGGGACCGGAGACCGGGAAGGTCACCGCGTTCCGGGTGTTGAACGCATAGCGCAGCAGGCCTTTCAATTCTTCCATCATGTCCGCGAACACCGGGTCGAGATGGCCTAATGTAGGACGCGAGATCGCGTCCAGCACGCGCGACGGCACATCGGAAGGCCCCGGCCCCATCAGTACACGGTGTGGTGGATAAAAGGTCTTGGCGATGCTGGCGGTCACGGTCTTTCTCCCTGAAAAATAACTGAAAATAAATGGACGGATTAGTTGGTTCGAGGTCTGTTGTTGCGACGATCCGAATCCATTTTACAGGCTGTCATCGAAAACGATATCGCCATCTTTTGTAGGGTTTTCGAGCTGCATATGCTTGAAGTCGAACAGGCCGCCGTCGAGCAAATGGGATGGCGCGACATGCTGCATCGCGGTGAAGATCGTCTGGCTGCGCCCCGGATATTCGCGCTCCCAGTTGGTGAGCATCTCCTTGATGTTCTGGCGCTGCAGGTTCTCCTGGGAGCCGCACAGATTGCACGGGATGATGGGGAATTCCATGCCGCGCGCATAGCGTGCGATGTCCTTTTCGGCGCAATAGGCCAGCGGGCGGATCACGATGTGGTCGCCCTTGTCGGTGACCAGCTTGGGCGGCATCGCCTTGAGCTTGCCGCCGAAGAACATGTTCAGGAACAGCGTCTCTATCATGTCGTCGCGATGATGGCCCAGCGCGATCTTGTTCGCTCCCAGCTCGCCGGCGACCTTGTAGATGATGCCGCGCCGCAGCCGCGAACACAGCGAGCAGGTGGTCTTGCCCTCGGGGATTTTTTCCTTGACGATGGAATAGGTGTCCTGGGTCTCGATGTGGTATTCGATGCCCAGCGACTTCAGGTAGTTGGGCAGCACCTCGGCGGGAAAGCCGGGCTGCTTCTGGTCCAGATTCATCGCGACGATGCGGAAGTCGATCGGCGCGCGCTTGCGCAGCGTCAGCAGGATATCGAGCAGCGTGTAGGAGTCCTTGCCGCCGGACAGGCACACCATCACGCTGTCGCCA
>JACPVZ010000031.1:0-9823 GCA_016197305.1 Nitrosomonadales bacterium
TACATCGACAGGTTCGACGAAACGGGGAAGACATTGACGCGCAGCCGCGTCTCCTGCGCATGGCCTTTCTGGCCGGTTGCCAGGCCGAGGACCAGCAAGGCACCCACTGCGAATTGGCCGATCGGTCGTGATGGAAAAAACATGACGCGCTCCTGGTCGAATGTTGTCAGATACTTTGGTGAATTGTTAGGCAGTATCGCCCCTGTTGCTGGTGTGGGCCGTCATGAAAACCCTCACTTGACGTGCAAAACGGGCGGATCATCGGTCCGTTTGCGAAGATCCTGTTGGGAACAAATGCGGAGCAGCCGCAGTGACGTTGTAGCTGGCGCTGCTTGTGATGCCAGAATAGGGGCCACTTTGCAGTTTGAACTCAAGGTATCTGCCAATGAACAGTCCCGCATCTCTTGTTGACACGGTCGAGGTCGGGCTGGATTTCGACAAGTCACCCAACCCGCTGTTCATTGCCGACGCTGACGGCCGGATCATCTATGCCAATGCCGCCACGGTGCGAAGGTATGGCTACAGCATGGCTGAACTTCTGGGCATGCCTGCCATTGCACTGGCCGGGATCAATATGCGCGCACACCACCGGCAGAACCTGAGAAAGACGCTGACGGAGCCGTGCCATTTTGAGTGGGTGCACCGGCGCAAGGATGGCAGTGAATTCCCGGTTGAGACCAACACCCGGCCCGTTGTTTTTCGCGGTGTGCCGGGCGTGCGTATCGCGACGGGCGCGATTGTTGAGACGGTGAGCGGCGCGATCAACATCAATGGTTCGGGAATGAACGGCACGGACTCGAATTACGGTGTGCTGATTACTGACGCGTTCAGCGCGGTAAAGAGCGCATCGGGTGCGGTTTCTGTCGCCGGTAGCAGCTGGGGAACGGGTGTCGGTAATTATGGCGTGTACGTCGATGCAGGGGGGACGGTTGCTACCGATGGTACGGCAAGGCTGCTGGCCGATCACGACATTTACCTTAATTCCGCGCTGACCAACACCACTGGCGGCAGCTTGGTGCTGAATGCCGACATAAATGGCACGGGAGTGGGCACGGTGACTTTCGGGGCGAGCGGCAGCATTGCGCTGAGCGGCGGTGGACGTACCGACCTTTACTACAATCCGCTTTCCTACACGGATGCCGCAACCAAGTCCGATGCGCTGACCAATCCATACACCACCAACATCACCGGGCCATACACCGCATGGATGCTGGTGAATGACCTGCCGCAGTTGCAGGGTTTGAATGCCAATCTTGTCGGTAACTATGCACTGGGCAAGGATATCGCCGCGTATGCGGCTACACCGTCCATTGCCTTCAGTGGACGGTTCGACGGGCAGAGCCATATCATCACCGGCCTGACCAGCAGCCTGTTCGGCAGTATTGATGTCGGCGCTGCGGTGAGCAATGTCGGACTGGTCGGTTCCGCCTTATCGGCCGCTTCTACTTCGAATGTCGGTGCGCTGGCCGGTATCAACTATGGCACGATCAGCAACAGCTATGTCAGCAGCGGCAGCGTGTCGGGTTCAAACTTTGTCGGTGGCTTGGTCGGCAGCAACTACGGCAGTATTGATAATAGCTACGTCACCGGTTCCGGTATAACAGGCTGGAATGATGTCGGTGGATTGGCGGGGAGCAACTACGGCAACATCAGCAATAGCTATTTCACTGGTGGCGGTGTATCGGGTTCGACCAATGTTGGCGGCCTGGTCGGCAGCAACTTTGCCAGCATCAGCAACAGCTACGTCAGCGGCGGCACCGTTTCAGGTTGGAATAATGTTGGCGGCCTGGCAGGTTTGAATGAGGGTGGTGCTGGCGGTTCAGGGGGGGCTGGTATGACAAGTGCCCCGGGTACGCCGGGCGCGGCAGGCAGCAATGCGACCATCAGCAACAGCTATGTCAGCGGTGGATCGGTCAGTGGTTACAGCAATGTCGGTGGACTGGTGGGCCTGAACGCAGGGGGGGCTGGCGGTGCCGGTGGCAGCGGTACCAGCATCACTGCTGTTGGGGGTGCTGGCGGTGCCGGTGGCTCGGCGACGATCAGCAACAGCTACGTTGATGGCGGTACGGTGGTGAGCGGGAATAACAGGGTCGGCGGACTAGTGGGCAATAACTCCTCAGGCGCCACCGGTTCCATGGGAACAGGTTTATATGGCGGGATGGGCGGCGCCGGCGGTGCGGCTGCGATCGGCAACAGCTATGTCAGCGGCGGGATAGTGACCGGCACGAACACTTGGACCGGCACGGTCGGAGGCCTTGCCGGTTACAACAGTGGCAGCATCAGCAATACCTACGTCACGGGCGGCACGGTGGCCTCCGCTGCGAGTGATTCGGGATGGGTCGGCGGGCTGGTGGGCAATAACTTGGGCACGGTCACCACCAGCTACGCAAGCACCGGGGTGGTTGCTACCAGAGTTGGTGGCTCACCGTATGGTTTCGGCGGATTGGTGGGGGGGAATACCGGCAGCGTTACCGATAGCTTTTGGGATGTCGATACCTCCGGGCAAGCGCTGGGTATGGGTGACAATTCTGCGGGCGCGACGGGTATCTACAGCAGCACGCCGACCGTCAATGCGTTCACGCAAGCCACCTACACAGGCTTCGATTTTGGCAACACCTGGTGGATGTCCGACGGCAACACCCGCCCGTTCCTGCGCAGCGAATGGAACAACAACATCATCAACGCGCATCAATTGCAGCTGATGGGGATGAATTTGAGCGCGAGCTACACGCTGGGTGCGAACATCGACATGGTCGAAACCGCAGCGCTGTCCGGCATGTGGGGTAGTGGCGGTTTCGTGCCGGTGGGTTACTACACCAGCTATGTAAATAATGCCCCCTTTATCGGCCAGTTCGATGGACAGAACTTTACTATCAGCAATCTCACGATCAATCGCTCGGCCGAGTCATACGTGGGGCTGTTCGGTTATTCGGGCGCTGCGCTGCGCAATGTGGGCTTGCTGGATGTTACGGTGAACGGAGGCGGTAGCGTCGGCGCCTTGGTTGGATACAGCTATGCAGTATCACAAACAGCTACGCGGACAATAGTGCCAGCGGCAGCGGCGGTGTGAGTGGCATCAACCGTGTGGGCGGATTGGTCGGCGAAAATTCGGGACCTCTCAGCGACAGCTATGTGTTCAATGTTTCCGTGAGTGGCAGCAATCAGGTCGGCGGTCTGGCCGGGTACAACAGCGGTACGATCAGCAACAGCTATGTTTATGGAGGATACGGCAATGGCGGCAGCAGCGTGGTGGCGTCGGGTTATGCCGTCGGGGGGCTGGTGGGGCAAAACAGGGGCACGATCGACCGCAGCAGCGTGATCTACGGCATTGTCAGCGGTTACAGCGAGGTCGGCGGACTGGTTGGATATGGCGATTATATGGGCAGCGTCATCACCAACAGCTTCGTCGATAACTCGATGGTGACCGGTGTGACCAGCAACGTCGGCGGATTGGTGGGGTTTGACAGCGGCGAAGGCACGATCGCCCACAGTTATGTGACCAACAGCTCGGTGAACGGCGATAATTCTGTGGGCGGGCTGGTCGGGGCTTTTGGCGGCTGCTCATGGAATTGCGGCAGCGGCATCAGCAACAGCTACGTGAGCGGTATCAGCGTCAGTGGCAGCGGCAACAATGTGGGCGGCTTGGTCGGCCACAACATGGGCGATATCAACGGCAGCTATGCGGATAACGGCGTCAGCGTGAGCGGCCAAAATAATGTCGGCGGACTGGTCGGTGCGAACGGAACCACCAGTGATGGCGGAAACACGGGCGGCACGATCAGCAACAGCTACGTCAACAACGGCTGGGTGACTTCTACCGGCAGCGATGATGCGCTTAATGCCGGCGGGCTGGTGGGTTATAACGCCGGCAGTGTCAGCAGCAGCTGGGTCAGCGGCGGCACGGTGAGCGCTACCAGTTACGGTTGGAATGCCGGCGGGCTGGTGGGCAACAACGCCGGCAGCATCAGCAACAGTTATGTCGATGGCGGCACGGTATCCGGCAGCTCATTGTCGCAAATCGGCGGACTGGTGGGCTATAACTCCGGCAGCATCAGCAACAGTTTTGTTACGAACGGCTCGGTGAGCGGTAGCGGCTCCGGCACGGGCGGGCTGGTGGGTTATAACGCCGGCACTGTCAGTAACAGCCATGTCAGCGGCTCCCAGGTCAATGGCAACTACGATGTCGGTGGTCTGGTCGGGTATAACCGGGGCGGTTGCGCTACTACCTATTGCACATCCAGTCCCGGCACCATCTTCAACAGCTACGTGGACAACGGCACGGTGGTGAACGGCAGCTACAACATTGGCGGCTTGGTGGGATACAACCAGGTCGCTACTCTCTGGAATAGCGCCGGCATTGTCAGCAATTCCCACTACAACGTTAACGACGTCTGGATTAACGACAGCAATGCCGTCACCTTGGGCGGCTTGTACAACGATGTGCCCAACGTCAACAGCGTCGGTCAATATGACGACTGGTTCAACGGCGGCCTGCTGACCCCGTTGTCCATCGCCGATTACAGCACCTTGTCGGGCAGCGCCGGAAACTATGCGATCAGCACTGCCGATGGCATGAAGGACATGCTCGGCTTTGCCGATGCGGGCTATGGCTTTACGCTGGCAAACAATATCACGCTCCCGTCGGGTTACAACGTTCCTTATCTCATGGGGAATTTTGACGGCGGCGGCTTTACTATCGACGGTCTCGATGTCAACCTGCCGAACTCCATGATGGGCCTGTTCAATCATGTCTCTGCCGGCAGCACATTGAGCAATGTCGTGCTGGGCACGAGCTATGTGACGGGCTGGGATACTGTTGGTGCATTGGCGGGCTTGAACAAAGGCACGATCAGCAACAGTTATGTGGTCAATGCCACGGTAAGCGGCGCCAACCAGATCGGCGGCCTGGTGGGCCGCAATAACGGCACGATCAGCAACAGCTACGTCAGCGGTGGCAGCGTGAGCGGCAACGATCTGGTCGGTGGCCTGGCCGGTTACAACACCGGAATCATCAGTAACAACAGTTACGTCGACGGTGTCGGCGTATCCGGGTGGAGCCGGATCGGCGGGCTGGTCGGCGGCAACTATGGCAGCATCAGCAACAGTTATGCCGGCAATGCAACGGTGGATGGCAATTTTGATGTCGGGGGCCTGGTGGGTGTCAGCTACGGCGGCGGCAGCATTGACAGCAGCCATGTCAGTGGCGGCGTGGTCAACGACAGCGGTTCTAACGCCGGCGGGCTGGTGGGCTACAACGGCGGCAACATCAGCAACAGTTACGTGGATAACAGCCTGGGCGGCAGTGTGACCGCTGTCTGGAATGTAGGCGGGCTGGTGGGCTACAACGATGGCGGCGAGGGCGGTGGCAACATCAGCAACAGCTATGTCAAGGGAGGTGTGGTGACAGCCACCGCCGCTGAAAGCAATGCAAATTCCGGCGGACTGGTGGGCTACAACGGCGGCAGTATCAGCAACAGCTATGTGCGCGACAATACCGTGACCAACGGCACCAGCAGTTCGCAGGCGCGCATCGGCGGGTTGGTGGGTGACAATGCCGGCAGCATCAGCAACAGTTATGTCAGTAACGGCACCGTGGATGGTAACGGCGCCAGCGGGACCGGCCGTGCGGTCGGCGGTCTGGTGGGTTTCAACAGCGGCAGCATCAGCAACAGCTATTTCAGCAACGGTGTCGTGAAGGGCGGCTGGGCGGTTGGGGGGTTGGTGGGCCAAAATTCCGGCAACATCAGCACCAGCTACGCCAGTGCAAGCAGCATAACGGGATCCGGTGATGTCGGCGGGCTGGTTGGTTATGACAGCGGAGAAGGCGTGGTCGCCAACAACTTCTGGGATGCTGCAATGGCGGGCGGCAGTCTGACCAATGGTATAGGCTACATCTACAGCTACCCGTTGTGGGGCCCTTCGGATGTGGGCGCGACTCCCCTGAACAGCGCCCAGATGATGACGATGGCGAGCTTCACCGGCGCGGGCTGGGATATTGCCAACACCGGCGGAGCCGGCAAGGTCTGGCGCATCTACGAGGGTCAAACCGCGCCGTTGCTGACCAGCTTCCTCAAGCCGCTCAGCGTGACGGCCGGCAACGATAGCAAGCCCTATGACGGCCGGCCGTATTCCGGCGGAAATGGCGTGACTTATTCGGATGGCAATGCGCCGCTTTCCGGAGCCGTGCTGGGCACGTTGGCCTACGGCGGCACATCGCAGGGTGCGGTGAATGGGGGCAACTACACCATTAGCCCGCTGGGCCTGTATTCCGATCAGCAAGGCTATGACATCAGCTTCGTGAACGGTGCGTTGACGGTACTGGGCGTACCGTCTGGAGAGCCCCCTCTTCCGGATATATACCAGTTGATCCATTTGCCGGGCAATGGCGCGATTTCAGGCATGCCGTCGGTGACGATGGATGCGGTGAATCTGATGTTTGCGCTTAATCCTTCGGCTGCCGGCGGGACGGACGGCGAAGAGGATAATCCGGACGACCTGAATAACGTTTGCCGATAACACACATAACGACGGGATATTTTATGAAATATGGTTTGCACTTGCTGGTGTTGTCTGGCGCATTGCTGTGTGCTCCACTTGTTACACGGGCCGAGGATGCGGCCTCACCTCAGGTTGAACAAAGTCTGTTGCGCTTCGCGATAGAGCGTTATCTTGTCGAAGGCGCCTCACTGTTGTCGCAGGCGGAGATCGAAGCTGCAGTTGCACCCTACACCGGCAAGGACAAAGACTTCTCGGATGTGCAGAGGGCGCTGGAGGCGATTGAGAACGCTTATGTCAGACATGGTTTTTCCGCAGTCCGGGTGGCACTGCCCGAACAGGAGCTGGACAAAGGCACGGTGCGTTTCAGGGTGGTTGAGAGCCGGTTCGGCAAGGTGGCGGTGGTGGATAATCGTTTCGTCACCGAAGACAACGTGATGAATGCCGTGCCCTCGGTGCGCAGCGGCGCGGTACCCCAATCCAAGAAGATAGCGCGTGAATTGAAACTGGCGAATGAGAATCCGGCGCGCCAGTTGAACGTGGTGCTGAAGGCGGGAACAAGTCCAGAGGCTGTAGATGCCAAGGTGGTCGTGACCGACACCAAGCCGGCTACCTGGGGGGTGAGTGCGGATAATTCCGGTACACCGGAGACGGGCCGCGCCCGACTCGGCGTCTCCTATCGTCACGCCAATCTGTTTGGCAAGGACCATGTGGCCGGGTTGCAATACCAGACATCGCCCCAATACGCGAATCGCGTGACGGTGCTGGGCGGCAGCTACAAGATACCGTTGTATGGCTCGGGCGACAGCCTGGAGTTCTTCGGTGGCTATTCCAACGTGAATTCGGTGGTCGGCGGGATAGACAACTTTCAGGGCGGCGGCCTGATCTTCAGCGGGCGGTATAACCACCCGCTGGAGCAGGTCGGCGTGTTTGAACCCAGATTGTCGTTCGGCCTGGACCTGCGAGATTTTCGACGCATCGAGTTGACGACGACCGTGCCGGCAACGGTGTTGTATAACGAGATCGTGGTGATGCCGGTGAGCGTGGCTTATGCGGCACAGGGAAAATTCGCACAGAGCGATTTGGGGTTCAATGCCGCGCTTGCCGTCAATATTCCCGGCATGAACAAGGGCAAGGCCGCCGATTTTACGGCTTATGACCAAGTGTCCGGCACTCAGCCTAGAGCCAATTATCGGGTGCTGCGCTATGGCGCCAACTATGCGCAGTTGATCGGCAACGACTGGCAGTTCCGCGCCGCGCTGAACGGGCAGTGGAGCCGGGATGTGCTGGTTGCGGGCGAGCAGTTCCGCTTGGGCGGCACCGACGGGGTGCGGGGTTTTGCCGAAGGGAGTGTGAACGGCGAGTCCGGGATGCGCTGGAATGTCGAGGGCTATACCCCGGACTTTGGCAAGGGCGATCTCAGAACCCGTGCGCTGGTGTTCTTCGATACCGGACAGACCCGGGTGGAACAGGGAGCGCTGGCATCGATCTCCTCGGCCGGTTTGGGTTTGCGCGCCAGCTATCAGGAACGCTTCTCGCTGCGCTGCGATGCCGGCCGGGTGATTCACACCTCTCCCGGTCTGACGGAACGGGTGGGCAATTGGCGGGTGCATTTGAGCCTGGCCGCGACGTTCTGATCGCGGGCCTTGCGGCGGCACAGGATTGGGCGGGTGCCCATGGATGATGGCTGTAACAGGTGAGGTGGAAAATGAAAACAATGAACCTTCTGATCGCGCTTTGCCTGCTGATGCTGGTGACCGCGACGCAGGCTGCCCAGGTCGCCGGCAAGGTCGGCTATATGAACGGTACCCTGGTCGCGCAGCGAACGGACGGCACGGTGATGGTGCTGGGGCCGAAGTCCGAGGTGCTGGCAGGCGACATGCTGATCACCGCGAAGGATAGTTATGCCCAGGTGCAGATGAATGACGGTGCAACCATGACGCTGCGTCCGAACTCCAACCTGAAGATCGAGGCCTATCAATTCAATAAGGAAGAGCCCAAGGCCGATAACGTGATATTGCGCCTGCTCAAGGGCGGGTTCCGCACGGTGACCGGCCTGATAGGAAAACGCGGCAACGCCGATGCATACAAGCTGCATGCGGCGTCGGCGACGATAGGGATACGCGGCACCGATTTTTCCTCGCGGCTGTGTGCAACCAAGGATTGCAAGGACGATGGCGACACGCGCGCCGAAAAGACCGGCACCAAACAGCAGTCCGTCGCGTCGGCGGTGGTGGGCCGGGTGATGCTGGTGCAAGGCGAGCTATCGGCTAGGGAAAGTGCGGGTAAGGAGAGCATGGGCAAGGAGAGTGCAACCAAAGAAAATGCGAGCAAAGAGCGCAAACTGGTGCTGGGCGCACCGGTGTATGAGGGTGACACTTTGACTACCGGGAAGAAATCCTATGCGGTAGTGGCGTTCCGTGACGAGAGCCGCGTGACCTTGCAGGAGGGCACGGTGTTCAATGTCGAGAAATTCAAATATGACAAGGCGGCATCGCAGGAAAATGCGGTATTGCGGCTGCTCAAGGGCGGGGTGAGGGTGGTGACCGGATGGATAGGCAGGGTTAATCACGATAACTACCAGTTCAGGGTGGCTTCGGCCACGATAGGCATACGCGGTACCGGCTTCGATGCCTGGTGTAATGGGCCCTGTGCGAGAGGGGATGCGAATCCGGTAGCGAGCACAGGCCCGCAAGAAAGTGCGGCCGGACCAAAATCCCTTTGGTCGCAATATGCAGAAGCGAGCACAGACAGGACGTTAACTGATGCTGGCATGCAGAGCTCTCTTGGTCTGCAGTACGCAGAAGCCTCCGAAGGCGACCCGATGGATGGCGCGGGGGTGTATGTCTGGGCTGGCGAAGTGGTGCTGGTTTCACCCACCGGTTCGGCCATCGTGGCATTGCAACAAGCCGCGATCATTGCGCACGACACCGGTAAACCCGTGCGCATCATGGTCGTTCCCCAAGCGGTGCTTGATAACGCGGCACCGCGCCCGGATAGCTTCGAGCTCGACATGAAGAAACTGTTCGGCAGCGATGCCAATTCGGGCGAGCCGGGCCTGTATGTCACGGTGCATGACGGCCACGTGATCCTGGTGAAAGGCGACGAGAAACTCGATCTGGGCCGTGGCGAAACGGGATTCAGCAACGAGTTCGTGTTGTCCCGCCTGTCTTCCACGCCGGGCTTCATGACCAAGGATAACCCGCAGTTGAACGACAATCAGTTGCCGGGCATGAATCAGGGCAACAGCTGCGTGGTATTGCCTAACTAGGCCATCGCCACCGGGCTAGCGGAAATCCCCCCACAGGGTTTGCAGTGCCGCCAGTCC
>JACPVZ010000031.1:9852-30702 GCA_016197305.1 Nitrosomonadales bacterium
GATGGCGGCGGTTTCGGTGCGCAGGATGCGCGCTCCCATGCGTATCGCGGCGAAACCGCAATGCAACGCGGACTCGCTCTCTGCCTCGGTGAAGCCGCCTTCCGCGCCGATCAGCAGTATTGCTCTGCCGGCGGGTTTGCTGTGCCGGGACAATGCAGCCGCGCCCTCGGGCAGCAGGATGAATTTTGTGTCGGCTGAGTTTTTGATTTGCTGCAGCCAGGCCATGATGTCCAGCGGCGCATAGATATCGGGCAGTACATTGCGCCCGCATTGTTCGCATGCCGAGATGGCGACCTGCTGCCAATGCTCCATGCGTTTTTCGGCGCGTTCTGCGGACAGTCTGGCCACGCTGCGCTTGGTGTCGAGGGGCTGGATCGCCGCGACCCCCAACTCGGTGGCTTTCTGTATCACCCAGTCCATCTTCTCGCTGCTGGACAGTGCTTGTGCCAGCATGACCGGGAATGGCGATTCGCGGTCGGTATTGGTGGCAATGATGTCGCCCACCACGACGCGTTTGCCGGCAAGTTCGGCGATGATGCCGCTGCGTTCAGCGCCGCGGCCGTCGAATATCTGTACCTCGTCTCCTTCGCGCAAACGTAACACCCGCGCGGCGTGGTGCGCTGCAGCCGCGGGCAGTTCGAAGCTGCCGCCGGGCGGCAAGGGCGGTGGGCAATAGAAGCGAGGCACGATAGACCGGGGGCAATAAAGATAGGCCGTGATAATATAACGGCCTGAATTTTGTTGTCAGGAAATTGAAATGGTCAGTCTACAACCCCCGCTCTGCGATTTTGGCTGGAAAGCCCGCGATTTTGATCTGCTGGGCGTCGATGGCAAGCGCTACAACCTCTCCAGTGCACGCGGCAGGAACGGCCTGCTGGTGATGTTCATCTGCAACCATTGCCCCTATGTCAAATCGATACGCGATCGCATCATCCGTGATACCCGCGAATTGCAGCAGCATGGCATCAACAGCATCGCGATCATGTCGAACGACCCGGCGGATTACGCCGAAGACTCTTTCGGCAACATGAAGCTGGTGGCGCAGCAATACGGCTATCCTTTCCCCTATGTGTGGGATGAAACCCAGCAGATCGCCAAGGATTATGGCGCGGTCTGTACGCCCGACTTTTTCGGCTTCAATGCCAATCTGGAGCTGCAATACCGCGGTCGGCTGGATGCGTCGCGCAAGGAGGCGGTTGCCGATGCGCCGCGCGATCTGTTCAATGCGATGCTGCAGGTGGCGCAAACCGGACAGGGGCCGCGCGAGCAGATCGCCAGCATGGGCTGCTCGATCAAGTGGAAGAACGAGGCATGACCAAACCCGGTACACGTGGCATGAGCGCAATGCTCAAGGCGGTGGTGGCGGCTGTCAAACTGGTTGCGGCCGAAGAGATCATGCCCCGTTATCTCAAGGTGTCTCATCAGCATAAGAGCGACGGCAGCCTATGCACCGAGGCAGACATTGCCGCGCAGCAGGCGCTGACCAAGAAGCTGCAATCCATCCTCAAGGTGCCGGTGCTCGGCGAGGAGATGACGGACGCGGCGCAGCGGGAAATCTGGCAGTCCAGCAAAGAAGGACTGTGGTGTATCGATCCGATAGACGGGACCTCCAACTTTGTCCGCGGCCTGCCCTACTTCGCGGTGTCGGTGGCGCTGTTGCGTGAGGGAAACAGCGTTCTGGGCGTGGTGTACGACCCGGTGGCCGATGAAGTATTCGCCGCCGAACTGGGCAAGGGGGCGTTCCTCAACGGTGAAAAGATGCTGTGCCGCGAGGTCGTGACCAGCCTAGACCAGGCGCTGGCCAATGTCGATCTGAAGCGCCTTGGTTCCAAATTGGCGGCGCAACTGGCGAGCAGTCCCCCGTATAGTTCGCAGCGCAATTTCGGCGCAAGCGCGCTCGATTGGTGTTACACCGCTGCCGGGCGTTATGACCTGTACCTGCACGGTGGGCAAAAACTCTGGGATTACGCCGCAGGCATGCTGATCTTGCTCGAATCAGGCGGGCACGCCAGCTGCATCGAGCATGACGATTTTATGCAAAGCGATGTCTGGCGGCGTTCGGTGATTGCGGCGCGCGACGAAAAGCTGTTCAGCGAATGGAAACGCTGGATACGCGCACAGCAATAACCAGAATCTCCTTCAAGAGGCTGCCGTGAAAATACTGATACTCGGTGCAGGACAGGTTGGTTCTACGGTTGCCGAAAGCCTGGTCAGCGAGGCGAACGACATCACGGTGGTCGATACCGATGCCGAGAAATTGCGCCAGCTCCAGGACCGGCTGGATTTGCGTACGCTGGTCGGGAGCGCGGCACACCCGGCTGTTCTCGAGCAAGCCGGGATAGTCGATACCGATATGCTGCTGGCGGTGACGCAAAGCGATGAGGTCAACCTGGTGGCCTGCAAGCTGGCGTCCAGCCTGTACAACACCCCGACACGCATCGCCCGGATTCGCGCGACAGATTTCCTGGGGCGGCCAGAGGTGTTCAGCCGTGACAATTTCAGCGTCGACTTCTCGATCTGTCCCGAACAGATACTCACCGATTACATCGCCAAGCTGATCGAGTTTCCCGAGGCTTTGCAGGTGCTCGAGTTTGCCGACGGCAAGGTGTCGCTGGTGGCCGTGCGCGCCTTCGAGGGGGGACCGCTGGTCGGCAACCCGCTGAGTTTTCTGCGCACCCACATGCCGCAGGTCGCGACCCGTGTCGCGGCGATTTTCCGCAAGGACCGGCCTATCATCCCGGAGGGCAGCACGGTGGTCGAGGACGGCGACGAGATTTTCTTCATCGCGGCGACCAACAACGTGCGCAGCGTGCTCAAGGAAATGCGCCGCATGGACAGGCCCAGCAAACGCGTGATGATCGTCGGCGGCGGCAATATCGGGCGGCGCCTGGCAAAAGCGCTGGAGCATGATTACCACGTCAAGCTGATCGAATATAACAAGCAGGCGTGCGGCAAGCTGGCAAGCGAACTGTCCAAAACTCTGGTGTTGCACGGTGACGGCACCGACGAAAAGCTGATGCTGCAGGAGAACGTCAACGAGGTCGACGTGTTCTGTGCGCTGACTAACGACGACGAAAACAACATCATGTCCGCGTTGCTGGCCAAACAGGGCGGGGCACGCAAGGTCATTGCGCTGATCAACCGCAGCGCCTATGTGGGGCTGGTGCAGGGCGGCAAGATCGATATCGCGTTGTCGCCAGCTCATGTCACCATCGGTTCGCTGTTGGCCTATGTCCGCCAGGGTGATGTCGCGGTGGTGCATTCCCTGCGCCGCGGCGCAGCCGAAGCCTTGGAACTGGTGGCGCACGGTGATCGCCAGTCGTCGAAAGTGGTCGGACGGCGCATTGATGAGATCGATCTGCCGAAGGGGGCGACTATCGGGGCGATCGTGCGCCGCGATGAAGTCATCATGGGCCACCGCGATGTGGTGATCGAAGCCGAAGACCATGTCATCGTGTTCGTGATCAACAAGGCGATGGTGCGCAAAGTCGAAAAGCTGTTCCACGTCAGTCTCGGGTTCTTTTAATGCATCGTACGCTGACCGTTATTCATGCGCTGGGATTGATGCTGGTGGTGTTCAGCATCGCCTACCTGATACCGGTAGCTGCATCGCTGGTTTATGGCGATGGCACGCTGATCGACTTTCTGCTGGCGATGGTCTGGACTGCGGCCATCGGTTTTCTGATGTGGTTCCTGACACGCCACTACAAGGGGGAATTGTCGATACGCCACGGCTATCTGCTGGTGGTGGCGATGTGGACGGCGATGCCGGCCGTCGCTACCCTGCCGTTGCTGCTGGTGATCAACGGGTTGTCGTTCACGGATGCCTATTTCGAAACCATGTCGGGTTTGACCACCACCGGCGCTACCGTATTGACCGGCCTGGACAACCTTCAGCCGGCGATCAACATCTGGCGGCATGAGCTGAACTGGCTCGGCGGAATGGGAATCATCGTACTGGCCGTGGCAATTTTGCCCTTGCTGGGTATCGGCGGGCGGCAGTTGTTCAAGGCAGAAACACCCGGGCCGATGAAAGACTCCGCGCTGACTCCGCGGATCACCGAAACGGCACGCAATCTCTGGTTGGTGTATTTGGTTATCACCATTGCATGCATCCTGTCGCTCAAGGCGGTGGGTATGAATTGGCTGGACGCGGTTTGTCATGCGTTTGCCGCGATGGGCCTGGGCGGATTCTCCACGCACGATGCCAGTGTCGGATACTTCAACTCGCCGGCGATCGAGGCGGTTTTGATCGTGTTTATGTTGATCGCGGCGACAAACTTTGCCACCCATTTCATGGCCTGGCGCACCAAAAAAATATCGTTGTATTTGCATGATGTGGAAGGCCTTGCCACGCTGGGTGTTACCCTTGCAAGCTGTGTCGGTATCGGCCTGTTCCTGTGGTGGCACGGGACCTACCTGAATTTCTGGACAGCATTGCGCCACGCCAGTTTTAATCTGGTTTCGCTGGCGACAGATTGCGGTTTTGCCAGCGCAGATTTCAACCAATGGCCGATATTTGCACCGATGTGGATGCTGTTCCTCAGCTGCGTAGTAGCGAGCTCTGGCTCCACCGGTGGCGGGATCAAGATGGTGCGCACCTTGATCCTGTTCAAGCAGGCCGGGCGTGAATTTCGCAAACTCCTGCATCCGGCAGCGGTTAATCCGATGAAGATAGGTGGCAATGTCGTGCCCAACAGTGTGGTGTTTGCGGTGCTGGGCTTCATTTTTCTGTATTTCATGAGCGTGGCCATATTGACGTTTATATTGCTGATCAGCGGCCTGGATTTTATTTCCGCCTTCTCCGCGATTATTGCCTGTATCAACAACGCAGGGCCGGGATTGGGCGTGGTCGGGCCGGCCGGCAATTACAGTGTGCTGACGGATTTTCAAACCTGGGTATGCACGTTCGCGATGCTGATCGGGCGGCTGGAAATATTCACGATACTGATACTGTTTACACCGCAGTTCTGGCGTCGTTAATTCGCGATGACAGCAGCGGTGCGATACGTTAGGATTGTCCGCACATCAAGTGAAACTCCGGCAGCGAGTGCCGCAAAGGGAGGGTGAGTTGAGTGACGACCTGCCATTGACAGGGCTGAAGGTGGTGTTGATCGACGACAGCAATACCATCAGGCGCAGCGGCGAAATATTCCTGACGCAGGCAGGATGCCAGGTCGTGCTGGCGGAAGACGGCTTCGACGGGTTGTCCAAGGTCGTCGAGCATCAACCCGACCTGATCTTCGTGGATGTGATGATGCCGCGCCTGGATGGTTACCAGACCTGTGCCTTGTTGAAAAACCATCCGCAGGCGCGCAGCATCCCTCTGGTCATGTTGACCAGCAAGGACACGCTGTTCGACCGCGCCCATGCCAGCCTGGTCGGCTGCTCGGAATATCTGCTCAAGCCTTTCAATAAAAAAAGCCTGACCGATGCCGTGTTCGCCCATGCGCGGCGGAGTGGGACGGCATGACGGTCAAAAAAGTATTGGTCGTCGACGACTCGGCAACCGAGCGGCACATACTGGGCGAGCTGTTGGGCAGGCAGGGATTCCAGGTCTGCTTTGCCGAGAGCGGTGACCAGGGAGTGGCACATGCCAAGGCGGACAGGCCGGATCTGATCATCATGGACGTGGTGATGCCGGGGCTGAATGGTTTCCAAGCCACCCGTGCGATATCCAGAGACCCTGAAACGCAGCACATTCCGATTTTCCTTTGTACCACCAAGGGTCAGGAGACCGACAAGATATGGGGGATGCGCCAGGGCGCCAGGGACTATGTGGTCAAGCCGATCGACTCCGCAGAGTTGTTGCGCAAGATCGCCGCGGTCAGTCAGGGGGGGCATGTCTAAACGTCACAATCTGCGCGAATTCCAGCAACGCGTGCTCGACCGCCTGAACGATCAGAGCGAGTCTGCGGCGCGGGTATCCATGCTCGGCATTGAGATTGCCGGGCGGCGCTGCCTGGTGGACATGGTGGACATCAGCGAGGCGCTGCCTCTGCCGCGGCTGACCAGGGTCCCGCTGACCAAGACCTGGTTTCGCGGAGTGATGAATGTGCGCGGCAAGCTGTATGGCGTGGTCGACATGGCCGCCTACCGGCATGGCAAGCCGGTTTCCGGCGACAGCAGCAACCGTGCGCTGCTGATTGCGGAGCGGCATGATCTGAATGCGGCGTTGCTGGTGGATCGCGTGCTGGGTCTGCGCGACGTGCGCAACTGGCAGCACAGCGCACAAGCCGGTCGGGTCGAATATCAGGACGGACAGGGAGAGCGCTGGCACAGGCTGGATTTGCTCGGCTTGATCGAGCAGCCGGAATTCCTGCAAGTTGGCATTTAGGCATCACCGAGCGAGGTAAAAGATGGTATTCAAACTGACTCTGGAAAGATCCGGCAAGGCGGCAAGTTCGCGCGCGGTTGCCCAGGCTGCAGACAACCAGGGTGACGATGCGGTACATGCCGGTCTGCCCGGCACAAAGGACTATCCCGCCAGTGCGAAGGGCTTCCCGGTGGCTCGCGGCATCCGCTGGCTGAACGTTTCGCTGGTGGTCATGTTTGCGGTTGCGGCTGCGGCAGCGTACATCAACAACCTCGAGGCTGGTCATACTGCCCGCTATCTGACCCAGTCCGGCAAGCTCCTGATGCTGTCCGAGCGGCTGGCCAAGGATGCGCAGCGCGCAGCGCAGGGAGATGCCGCCGCATTGCAGGCTCTGGCGCAGAGCAAGGAGAGCTTTGCGGGCATCCTGAGCCTGTTGGATAAGGGCGATAACGATCTGCCCGCGACCGGCGGGGCGGCACGGGTCGCATTGCAGGAGCTGATGCAGAGTGCGAACAAAACGCTGGCCGATGTGCAGGTGCTGTCGGATAGTTTTGCGGAACTGGCCGCATATGACAGGGGCGTTGCCGGGATCGAAGAGCGCGCGGCCGAGCTGCGTCGCGTGGCTCAGCAGCTGACCGATGCGTCTGGCGGCACGCTCAGAGAGCAGGCAGGCCGCTTCACGCTGTCGATGATGCGCGTCTTCGGCAAGGCCGCCGGTGTGACGTCCGGCGCAGCGTCAGCGGAGCAGTTGGCGGCGCTGTCTGCAGAGCTGGATGCCGCGGAACAACTCCTCGCGGTGCTGCCGGCCGCCGACCAGAACGTGCAACGGCTCACCAGCCTGTTACATGAGTATCGCAGCAGCATCAAGAGCCTGGAAGCAGGGGTTCAGGGCGTGGCGCGTGCCAAGGATGCATCCCGGTCTGTCCTGGCCAATGTCGATCTGGTGCTGGCCAAGAGCCAGCGCTTGGTGGACGCCTACCAGTTCAGCTGGACCGCGCGTGTTTCCGGAATCGTGGCGTTGCTGGCCGGGATGCTGGTATTGCTGCAGCTGCTGTTGCTGGCAAAGATTTACGTGCATGACTCACGTCAGCGCACAGAGGAAGCGGAACGCAACAACAAGCGCAATCAGGATGCGATCCTGTTGTTGATGAATGAGTTGAGCGAACTGGCGCAGGGCGACCTGACGGTGAAGGCGACGGTGTCCGAGGAGATTACAGGCGCAATTGCCGATTCGGTGAATTACACCACCGAGGAATTGCGCAAGCTGGTGGCACGCATTACCGTGGCGGCAGACCAGATGGGGCGGGCGACCAAACAAGCCGAGGAGATTTCCAAGGGCTTGCTGGAGGCGGCGCAGAAGCAGGCGCAGGAAATCCGCATGACCGGGGAGTCGGTGCAGCTGATGAATCAATCCATACAGGAGGTGGATGCGAGCGCCGCACAGTCCGCCGATGTGGCGCGGCGCACGCTGGCGGCGACCAATCAGGGCGCGCAGGCCGTGCGCAACAGCATCTCCGGCATGGACGGCATACGCGAGCAGATCCAGGATACCGCGAAGCGCATCAAGCGCCTGGGCGAGAGCTCGCAGGAGATCGGCGAGATCGTGGACATGATCTCCGATATTACCGAGCAGACCAACGTGCTGGCGCTGAATGCCGCGATACAGGCCGCCTCGGCGGGCGAGGCCGGGCGCGGCTTTTCGGTGGTGGCGGAAGAGGTGCAGCGGCTCGCCGAGCGTTCCGCTGAGGCGACCAAGCAGATCGGTGCGCTGGTGAAGGCGATCCAGGGTGACACCCATGATGCCGTCGCCGCGATGGAGAAGAGTACGCTGGGCGTTGTCGAAGGCGCCAGGCTTTCCGATGTTGCGGGGCAATCGCTGAAGGAAATCGAGCAAGTATCCAACGAGCTGGCGACGCTGATCAACAGCATATCGGTATCCACCCAGGTGCAGACCGACATGGTGGGAGAGGTAGCCAAGGCGATGCAGGATATTCTGAAGATCACCCAGCAGACTACCGACGGCACGCGCCTGACCGCGAATTCCGTCGCGCAACTGACCAACCTGGCCGCCGACCTGAAGGGTTCGGTCGCGGGCTTCAAGCTCTGAGGAACGGTGGGCATGGATAAGCAGGCATGTCTGGAACGTGACGTACTGGATGGCGTGCTGCCCGGGCTGGTCAGCGAGCTGGCCAGGCTGCGCATGCACCTTGAGCGCTATTTCGCCGCAGCGAATGCGGACGAGTTGAAGCAAGCACAAGATACGTTGCAAAAATTGCTGGGCGCGCTCGGCGATGCAGGATTACAGGGGTTGGCGGCATTCTGCGCCGAGCTGGATGCCGGACTGAAAGAGATGCGCGACAACGCCCAGCCGCTTGCCGAATTGCACGTCGAGGTGTTCCGGCGCGCGCTGGACGGCCTTTCGAGCTATCTCGGCGCGTTGGCCGGCGGTGCGGATGATGCCGCGCTGAGGTTGTTCCCCCAGTACCAGGAGTTGCAGCATCTGCGCGGCCTGGAGATGTCTTTCGAGCTCGACCTGTTCTATCCAGCCCTGGAGGTGGCGCTGCCAGAGTCGGTGTCGGGCGCACACGGTCAGACTTGTGATCAGGCACACCTGAAGGCCTTGCGCAGCCATTATCAAGTGGGTCTGATGAACTGGTTGCGCCAGCATGAGGTGCCATCTGCGTTGCAGACCATGCGCCAGGCGCTGCGCGACATCATGGGATGCGTGCCCGATAGCGGCCGCGCCTTCTGGTGGGTTGCCGGCGGTGTGGTTGAGTGCCTGGCAGGCAACGCTGTGCCTGCGGAGCTGAATGTGCGCAGGCTGTTGGGCCGTATCGACCAGCATATCCGCGCGGTGATCGAGGAAGAGCGTGCCGAGGCGCGGTCGGTGATCAACGAAATGCTCTACCTGATCGGCAGCAGTACCTGTGGTAGCGAGTCGCTGGATGCGATCAGGCGCACCTATGGGCTGGATTATTACCTGCGGTTCCCGTCACCGCTTGTTGCCGCAGAACATTCGCAATTGCTGGAGGCTATGCGCGCTCAATTGGGTGCGCTCCAGGAATGCTGGGCGCCTTATGTGCAGGGCGACAAGGCCGCGGGGGAACGCTGCCGGGAACTGGCCAGCCGGCTTGCTGCTCAGGCCGAAAAACTCGATCGCAATATCCTGCAGCACCTGGCGCGGCATATCCTCGCGGCGGTACAGCAGGCTGAAACACCCGAACAGGCGCGCACAATCGCGCTGGACATGGCCAAAGCATTGCTGTTGTACGGCCATGGCATCGAGCATTACGAGGTCGTGGGCAGCCGTTTTCAGCGGCAGGCACAATTGTTGTGCGAGCGCATCCAGGCTGTGCTGCATCAGCAGCATCCGGGTGCTGCACAGCCGGAATTGGCCGAGCTGTATTGCCGGATGGCGCGCGACGAGGTGAACCAGATCCTGGCCAGCGAGATTCTGGCGAATGTGCAACGCGCCCGGCAAAGCCTGCATGCCTTCCTGCGCGACCCATTGCAGCGCAATGAGCTGGCCGTTGTGGTGCGTCAGTTAAATCAGGCGCATGGGGCGATCAGCTTTGCCGGACTGGACACGGCGCAGCATTTGCTCGGCCTGGTCAAGCAGCACGTTTCCGGCTATGCGCAGCGTGGCGATACGCCGGACGGCGCGCAGGGCAGTGCACTGTCGGCAGCGGTGGCCGCGCTGGAAAGTTTCCTGGAACAACAGGCTCGGAGGCAGGGCGGCGATATGGCGACGTTGCTGGCTGCGTTGAGCGGGTTGGAGCAGGCATTGCCGCCGGCACCATCCCAGCCGGCCGAATCGCGTCTGGAAAAAACGACTTCGAGAGCAGATGCCGGCGATGCGGCAGAGTTGCTGGAAGTGTTTCTGGAAGAGGCGCACGAGGTGCTCGATACCATGCGCGCCAACATGGCGCTGTTTGATGTGCACCCTGCCAGCCGCGAGCCGCTGACGGTTATCAGGCGCGGTTTCCATACGCTTAAGGGCAGCAGCCGGATGGTAGGGTTGGGCGAGCTGGGTGAGGTCGCCTGGTGCGTCGAGCGTGCGTTGAACAGATGGTTGAAGGACAACAAGCCGCCGACACCGGGCTTGTTGCGCTTTATCGATTCCGCTGCACGTGATTTCGCGGCCTGGGTGGAGGCGCTCGATCAGCAGGGCGCGGCAGATATCGAAGCCGATGAGCTGATCGCCGCCGCACAGCGGATCGAGAATGGAGAGGATTCCGACATTTCAGCAGTCAGCACTCCGGCCGAAACTGTCGTGACAATAGGCGAGCATACGCTGTCGGCAGCGTTGTTCGATATCGCCAGCGTCGAGGCCGAGCAGAATGTGGAACTGTTGCGCCAGCATTTGCAGGAGTTGCGTGGAGCGCCGGGCGCGCAAGTGAAATATGATTTCATGCGGGCGGCGCACACGCTGGCCAGCGTGGCGCGCAGCATCGGTGTCGCGCCGCTCGCGGAACTGGCTCATGCGCTGGAGGATGGCTTGCAGGCATACAGCGAACATGCGGGATTGCCGGGTGCGGCGCAAATGGAATTGCTGCAGCAGGTGATCGATGCGCTGGTTCTGATGGTGCAGCGCGTCCGCGCCAAACAGATGCCGCATCCACGCGCAGACCTGGCCGAGCAGCTGCTGGCCAGGCCGGCTTTGACCACGCGCGTCGAAGCGGCTGCACAGGCCGTTGCGCCGCCGCCAGCCGGCACATCAGCAGCCTCCATTGCACCCGCCGCAGCAGTGACGGAGATCGCGGCCAGGCAGCATGTGCGCGATGCGATCGACGAGCAGCTGCTACCGGTGTTTATCGAAGAGGCCGATGAGCTCTGTCCGAGGATAGGCGCGGTGCTGCGCGCATGGCGCGGGCAGCCTGAGGATCCGGCACACCCTGCATCGTTGAAGCGCCTGCTGCATACGCTCAAGGGCAGTGCACGCATGGCCGGTGCGATGCGCATCGGGGAAATTTCCCACGAGATCGAGGCGCGTGTGCTGTCTGCCGCGCAGCGGCAGGGGGAGTCCGGTTATTGGGACGGCCTGGAAAACGATTTCGACCACATCGTCAGCCTGCTCGAAGAGCTGCGCAAAACCCGGGTTGCTGCTGAAGTGCGGGATGACAGTGCGGGACAGGCTCGGCAGGGACTCAGAGTGGAGAGGCGTTCCCCGGAGCTTGTGGAAGGTGTGCTGCGCGTGCGCGCCGACGTGGTCGACAGGCTGGTGAACCAGGCCGGCGAATTGAGCGTGGCGCGTTCGCGTATGGAATCGGAGATGCGCGCGATCAAGGAAGGCCTGCTGGAGTTGACCAGCAGCGTGGTGCGCTTGCGCAAACAGTTGCGCGAGGTGGAGATCCAGGCGGAAAGCCAGATGCAGGCACGGGTGATGAGGGCCAAAGAAAGCGTGGAACAGTTCGATCCGCTGGAATTCGACCGTTTCACACGCTTGCAGGAACTGACGCGTTTCATGAATGAAAGCGTGCATGACGTGCAAACCGTGCAGCAGTCGCTGCTGAAAAATTTCGAAGTGACCGGAGCCGCGCTACAGGCGCAGGCACGCCTCAACCGCGAGCTGCAGAAAAGCCTGATGGGGGTGCGCATGGTGCCGTTCTCCAGCATCAGCGAGCGTCTGTACCACATCGTGCGGCAAACCGGGAAGGAACTGAACAAGCGCGCCAATCTGGAGTTGTTCGGCACCAATGTGGAGCTGGACCGCAGCGTGCTGGAAAAAATGACCGCACCCTTCGAGCACCTGCTGCGCAATGCGATGGTTCATGGACTGGAAACTGCGGAGCAGCGCGTGCAGCAGGGTAAAAACCCGATCGGAGAAATACAGCTGCGGCTGCGCCAGGAAAGCAACGAGGTGGTGTTCGAGTTCAACGACGATGGCGCGGGGCTGAATTTTGCCGCATTGCGCGAGAAGGCGATCGCCAAGGGCTTGCTGCAGGCCGATGCGGCGGTCAGCGAACAGCAACTGGCGGAGATGATCTTTACCTCCGGCATTTCCACCGCGACCGAAGTAACCGAAGTGGCGGGAAGAGGCATAGGCATGGATGTGGTGCGCAGCGAGATCGTCGGATTGGGCGGGCGTATCGATATCAGTTCCACGCCGGGGCAGGGCACCCGGTTCGTCATCCACCTGCCGCTGACGCTCGCGATCGCACATGCGTTGATCGTGCGCGCCGGCGAGCATCGCTATGCGATCCCGACCACGATGGTGGAGCAGGTGCGCCAGGTGAGAGCGCCGGAGCTGGCGTTGCTGTACCGCGATCACCAGGTCAGCTGGCAGGGCAATGCCTACCCGCTGTATTACCTGGCGCATCTGCTCGGTGAGGCAGAGCACGCACCTGAAAATCTGCCGCGCAATTCGCTGGTGTTGCTGCGCAGCGGCGAGCAGCGCATCGCGCTGCATCTGGACGAAATATTCGGCAATCAGGACGTCGTGGTGAAAAACATCGGGCCGCAATTGGCACGTCTGCCCGGTATCGCCGGTGCAACGGTGGGCGGCGATGGCGCGGTGGTGTTGATCCTCAATCCGGTGCAGCTTGCCCAGCGCATCGCCGCGGAGGTCACCGGAGCCAAGACCGCGCCGCCGCTGCGCAGCGAACCGCTGGTGATGGTGGTGGATGATTCCCTGACCGTGCGCAAGGTCACGACGCGTCTGCTGAACCGCGCCGGCTACCAGGTGGTCACCGCCAAGGACGGCGTGGATGCGCTGGAACAGTTGGCCGAGGTGCATCCGTCGGTGATGTTGCTCGACATCGAGATGCCGCGCATGGACGGTTTCGAGCTGGCCAAGCAGTTGCGCCGCGAGGCTAGGACAGAGCGCCTGCCCATCATCATGATCACTTCGCGTACTGCGGACAAGCATCGGGATTATGCGATGCAGCTGGGGGTCAATGCGTATTTCGGCAAGCCTTATCCGGAGCAGGCGCTGCTGGAGAAGATCGCCGAACTGGTCGGCGAGCCGGAAATGGAATGATGGCGGGCGCTCGAATTGTATGCGCAGGCCGGTTGCAGCTACAATGTCGCCATGTCCGACTTTAATCTTACCCACCATTTCCTGATCGCGATGCCCGCGATGCAAGAGGGATTTTTCGCCGGCACGCTGACCTATGTGTGCGAACACAACGAGAACGGCGCGCTGGGTATCGTGGTGAACCGCCCGATCAGCCTGACCTATGGCGAGATGTTCGACCAGATCAAGATACCCATGCATCAGCCCGAGCTGGAAAAGCTGCCGGTTCATTTTGGCGGTCCGGTGCAGACCGAACGCGGCTTCGTGCTGCACGATACGCCGGGCAACTGGCAATCCACGCTACGCATCAATTCCAGCATGTCGTTGACCACCTCCAAGGACATACTCGAGGCGGTCGGCGAAGGAACCGGGCCGCGCAATCTGATCATCACGCTGGGCTATGCCGGCTGGGACCAGGGGCAGCTCGAACACGAGATCACCGAGAACACCTGGCTGACCGTGCCGGCATCGGAGCACATCCTGTTCGACCTGCCGCCCGAGGAACGCCTGCCTGCGGCGATGGCGCTGCTCGGGGTGGATTACAGCTCGCTGGTCGAAGATGCTGGACATGCCTGAGCAGGCTGCCCTGCACGCCCCGAGTCTCATCCCGCAGGGCACGCTACTCGCTTTCGATTTCGGCACCAAACGCATCGGCATAGCCAAGGGCAGCACGTTGCTGCGCAGCGCCCATCCTCTGGCAACCATTAACGATGAAAAGACCGATGTGCGCTTTGCCAAGATCGCCGCGCTGATCGAAGAGTGGCAGCCCAGTGCGCTGGTGGTCGGCCTGCCGAGCAACGATGATGGCACGCCGCACGAACTGACCGCGCTGTGCCGCCGTTTTGCCAATCGCCTAAAGGGGCGTTTCAGCCTGCCGGTGCTGTTGGTCGACGAGCGCTATACTTCGCTGGCTGCCAGCGAACGCCTTAACGAACAGGGCGTACACGGCAGGAAGCAGAAGGCGCTGATAGACCAATATGCCGCACAACAGATATTGCAGGCCTATTTTGATGAACCCGCAGCGGGAATGACCGTATGAAAAATCCACAGTTGAACAGGCACGGCGAGCTTCAGCATCTGCTGACCACCGAAGGTTTGCCGGTGCGCATCGTGCGCGACATCCTCGACAAGGCCGCGACTTTCCTCGATGCGGGCGACGGGCGCGAGATCAGGAAGGTGCCGCTGTTGCAGGGCAAATCGGTATTCAACGTGTTTTTCGAGAACAGCACGCGCACCCGCACCACGTTCGAGATCGCCGCCAAGCGCCTCTCCGCGGACGTGGTCAACCTGAACATCGGCTCGTCCTCGACCAGCAAGGGGGAGACGCTGCTGGACACCGTCGACAACCTGTGCGCGATGCATGCCGACATGTTCGTCGTGCGCCATGCGCAAAGCGGCGCGGCGCATTTCATCGCCCAGCATGTCGCACCCGAGATTCATGTGATCAATGCCGGCGATGGCCGCCATGCCCATCCCACCCAGGCGCTGCTGGACATGTTCACGATCCGCCATTACAAGAAAGAATTCCACAATCTGCGCGTCGCGATCGTCGGCGACGTGCTGCACTCGCGCGTCGCGCGTTCGCAGATCCACGCGCTGACCACGCTGGGGGTGCCCGAAGTGCGGGTGATCGCACCCAAGACGCTGTTGCCTACGATGGTCGAAAACCTCGGCGTACAGGTCTATCACGACATGACCAAGGGCTTGAAGGATGTCGATGTGGTGCTGATGCTGCGCCTGCAGAACGAGCGTATGCAGGGTGCGGCACTGCCTTCCGCACAGGAATATTTCAAATACTACGGATTGACCGAAGAGAAGCTCGCGTGCGCGAAGCCGGATGCGATCGTGATGCATCCGGGGCCGATGAACCGTGGCATCGAGATCGATTCGTCGGTGGCCGATGGTCCGCGCTCGGTGATCCTGTCACAGGTGACGTTCGGCATCGCGGTGCGCATGGCGGTGATGAGTATCCTGGCGGGAGCAAAAGCATGAACATCCATATCAAGAACGGGCGCGTGATCGACCCGAAGAACAAGCTCGATGCGCAGCGCGATGTGTACATCGCGGCGGGCAAGATCGCTGCGATCGGTACGGCGCCCGGCGGCTTTGCTGCCGACAGGGTGATCGATGCGAGCGGGCTGGTCGTCGTTCCGGGGCTGATCGATCTCGCGGCACGGCTGCGCGAGCCGGGTTATGAATACATGGCGACGCTGGAATCCGAGATGGATGCGGCCGTCGCAGGAGGGGTCACCAGTCTGGCCTGCCCGCCGGATACCGAGCCGCCGCTGGATGAGCCAGGATTGGTCGAGATGCTCAAGCACCGCGCGCGCAACCTGAACCAGGCGCATGTCTATCCGGTCGGCGCGTTGACCGCCGCACTGCAGGGGCAGGAGCTGACCGAAATGGCGGAGCTGGTGGATGCGGGCTGCGTGGCATTCAGTCAGGCGGATGCGCCGCTGACCGACACCCGCGTGTTGATGCGCGCGATGCAGTATGCGGCCACTTTCGGTTTCAGCGTGTGGCTGCGGCCGCAGGACAGCTTCCTGGCCAAGAACGGCGTCGCGCACGACGGCGAAGTCGCGACGCGCTGTGGCTTGCCGGCGATTCCGGTGTGCGCCGAGACGATCGCGCTGGCGACGATGCTGTCGCTGGCACAGCAGACCGGAGTCCGTCTGCATGTCTGCCGTGTTTCCAGCGCGGCCGGAGTGGAGATGGTGCGTGCCGCCAAGCAGCAAGGCTTGCCGGTGACCTGCGATGTGTCGATGAACCACGTGCACCTGTCGGAAATGGACATCGGCTTCTTCGATCCGAACTGCCACCTGATTCCGCCGTTGCGCAGCTTGCGTGATTGTGCAGCGCTGCGCGCCGGATTGCTGGATGGCACGATAGACGCGATCTGTTCCAACCATGCGCCGGTGGATGACGATGCCAAACAGCTGCCGTTCGCCGAGGCCGAGCCGGGTGCGACCGGCCTGGAGCTGTTGTTGCCGTTGGTGCTGAAGTGGGCTCAACAGGATCAGCTCGCATTGGCCGACGCGTTCGCCAAGGTCACGCTGCAATCCGCTCAAATACTGGGGCTGGATGCAGGGCATCTGAGCGTCGGGGCGGCAGCGGACGTGTGCGTGTTCGATCCGGAAGCGTGGTGGAAAGTCGAGCCGGCAGCACTGAAGAGCCAGGGCAAGAACACGCCGTTCAACGGCCTCGAATTGCAGGGCAAGGTGCGTTATACCTTGGTCAACGGCCAGCTGGTCTATCAACCTAACCTTTGAATGATGAAATGCTTGTCTGATTTTGTAGATATCGGCTTTCCCCCTGAGGGGGGAAAGAACCGCGAAATGCGCTAAAAATCGCGGTTGAAGCCGTTCCTATGGCGCGCACCAATTTATTTCCGAGCAAACCATGAACCCATTATTAAATTTCTCAGGTCTGCCACAATTCGCGCAGATCAAACCCGAACATGTCGCTCCGGCGATAGAACAACTGCTGGCGGAGAATCGCGTGCTGATCGAGCGGCTGTTAAAAGACGACGTGTCGCCGACTTGGCAGGACTTCGTCGTGCCGATGGAAGATGCCAACGAGCGCCTGTCCCGTGCCTGGGGGCCGGTCGGGCATCTGAACGCGGTGATGAACAGCGCGGAGTTACGCGAGGTTTACAACGCCACGCTGCCGAAGATCACTCAGTATTACGCCGAACTGGGACAGAATCTCGCGTTGTTCGAAAAATTCAAGGCGCTGCGCAACAGCAAGGAATACGAGGGGCTGAGCGCGGCGCGGAAGAAGATCATCGACAACGAACTGCGCGATTTCCGCCTGGGCGGCGCAGAGCTTCCGGACGACCAGAAGGCGCGCTATCTGCAGATACAGGAGCGGCTCGCCGAGCTGTCGGCGCGCTTCTCGGACAATATTCTGGACGCGACCAACGACTACAAGCTGGTGATCACCGACAGACAAGAATTAAGCGGTTTGCCGGATGATGTGCTGCAGGCCGCGCAGCAGGCTGCACAGGAAGAAAACCAGAGCGGCTGGCTGTTCACGCTGAAAGCCCCGTCTTATATGCCTGTCATGCAATATGCCGACAACCGTGCACTGCGCGAAAAGATGTATCGCGCCTATGGCACTCGCGCCAGCGAGTTCGGCAAGCCCGAGTGGGACAACACGCCGTTGATGGAAGAGATCGTCAGGCTGCGCGGCGAAGAGGCGCGGCTGCTCGGTTTTGCGAATTTCGGCGAACTTTCGCTGGCCAGCAAGATGGCCGACTCGCCGCAACAGGTGGTCGAATTCATGCGCGAACTGGCACGGCGCGCGCGTCCGTTTGCCGAAAAAGACCTGGTTGAACTGCGCGAGTTCGCTCGTGTCGAGCTGGGGTTGGCGGATTTGCAGTCCTGGGATGTCAGTTATGCCAGCGAAAAATTGCGCGAGCAGCGTTATGCATTTTCCGAGCAGGAGGTAAAGCAATATTTCCCGGAAGACGCGGTACTTCCCGGTATGTTCAAGCTGGTCGAGACGCTGTATGGTTTGCAGATCAAATCGGCCAATGCCCCGCTGTGGCATTCGGATGTACGGTTCTTCGATATTCGGGATGCGCAGGGCGAACTGGTCGGCCAGTTCTATCTCGATATGTATGCACGCACCAGCAAGCGCGGCGGCGCGTGGATGGACGACGTAATCACACGCCGCCGCCTGGCAACAGGCATTCAGACGCCGGTCGCCTACCTGAACTGCAACTTCTCTGCGCCGGTCGGCGGCAAGCCGGCCGTGTTTACACACGACGAAGTGATCACGCTGTTCCACGAGTTCGGCCACGGCCTGCATCACCTGCTGACCAAGGTGGAAGATCTGGCGGTATCCGGGATCAACGGCGTGGAATGGGATGCGGTGGAGCTGCCCAGCCAGTTCATGGAGAATTTCTGCTGGGAGTGGGATGTGCTGCAAGGCATGAGCCGTCAGGTGGAGACGGGAGAAAAGTTGCCGCGCGCATTGTTCGACAAGATGTTGGCCGCGAAGAACTTCCAGAGCGGCCTGCAGACGCTGAGGCAGATCGAGTTCGCAATGTTCGACATGCTGATGCACAGCAATTTCGAGGCGGGTGGCGGCAAGTCCATCTTGCAACTGCTGGACGAAGTGCGCGCCGAAGTCGCGGTGCTGATCCCGCCTGCGTTCCAGCGTTTCCCGCACAGTTTCTCGCATATTTTCGCCGGCGGCTATGCTGCCGGTTATTACAGCTACAAATGGGCGGAGGTGCTGTCCGCCGATGCATACAGCCTGTTCGAGGAACACGGCGTGCTGAACCCGGATGTCGGCGCGCGTTTCCGCGGCGAGATACTGGCGATGGGCGGCAGCCGCGACGCGATGCAATCCTTTGTCGCGTTCCGCGGGCGCGAGCCCAGCATAGATGCGCTGTTGCGGCATAATGGGCTGCTCGAAACGGCATAGGGAGGCGAAATGAAACGCATCGTTTTGTTGTTCGGTTGCATGCTGGCAATGCAGATCAATGCGCAGGCCGGCGATCTGTATCGCTGGCTGGACTCTTCCGGCGGCGTGCACTACGGCGATATGCCGCCTGCGGGCCCGACGCAGGTCGAGGCGATCGAGCTTGCCCCCGCTCCACCGCCTGATATTGAATGGCCATATGAGACGCGCCGCGCACAACAGAATTTTCCGGTGACGCTCTACCTCGGCGAGAAATGTGCGGAGTATTGCAAACTGGCGCGTAGCCTGTTGAACAAGCGCGGCATCCCGTTCACCGAGAAGATACTGACTACGAAAGAAGAGATCGACACATTCAAGGCTCTTTCAGGTGGCGACATTATCCCTACCCTTGCAGTCGGCAAGAATTTCCTGAAGGGTTTTCTCGAAGAGTCCTGGCAGTTCGAGCTCGACATTGCCGGTTATCCTAAGACTGCGCCATATCGTCCGGCCAATTTGCCTGTGGCTCCTGTTGCGGCCAGCCAGGTTGCACCGGCCGAACCGATGAAGCCCAACCCGTCAGCCACCCCATGAAGCTGGCGACCTGGAACGTCAATTCGCTGAAGGTGCGCCTGCCGCATCTGCTGGACTGGCTTGCGGCCAATCCGGTCGACGTGATGTGTTTGCAGGAAACCAAGCAGCAGGACGCGGATTTTCCGCAGGCAGCATTGCTGGAAGCGGGTTATCACAGCGTATTCAGCGGGCAGAAGACCTATAACGGCGTGGCGATCATCAGCCGGGAGCCGCTCAGCGATGTGCAGATCGGCATCCCCGGTTTCGATGACGAGCAGAGGCGTGTGATCGCCGCCACCCTGGGCGATATCCGGGTGGTGGATGTGTATATTCCCAACGGCAGCGAAGTCGGTTCCGACAAATACCACTACAAACTCAAATGGCTGGGCGCACTGCACGACTGGCTGAAGCAGGAGCTGGCGCGCTACCCGAAACTGGCACTGCTGGGCGACTATAACATCGCGCCGGAAGACCGCGATGTGCACGATCCCAAGGCATGGGAAGGCAATGTGCTGGTCAGCGAACCGGAACGCGACGCGTTCAGGGGCTTGCAGGCACTCGGCCTGCATGACAGTTTCCGGCTGTTCGAGCAGCCGGAGAAATCCTTCAGCTGGTGGGACTACCGGATGATGGGGTTCCGCCGCAATCTGGGGTTGCGCATCGACCACATCCTGATCAGCGAGCCGCTGCTCGCGCAGTGCAGGGGCTGCGTGATCGACAAGGCGCCGCGCAAGCTGGAGCGTCCTTCGGACCATACCCCGGTGGTGGTGGAGATCTGACGCCACGATGGATCGATCGCGTATCAATTACTGGCAAATCACCTATTGGCTCGGCATAGGCTGGCTGGCCATCGCTTACTTCATCCGCAGCAAGGGGTACTCGGTCGATGACTCGTTCATCACCTATCGCTATGCCTATCATCTGAAGGAAGGCTACGGCCTGGTCTTCAATGTGGGCGAGCGCTATTACGGAACGACCGCCGCAGGCTATGCTGTGGCGCTGGCGGCCGCGTCGTCGGTGCTGGATGCATTCTTCGGGCTGGCAAACAACGGCGCTCCACCCTCGATACAGGAAGTTTCGGTCGTGTTTTCCGCGCTGTCGCTGTGCACGATCGCCGCATGCTTGCCGGTTATCCTGCAAGCGGGAAGCCATGCATTGCGCTGGGTGGTATGCGCGGTCTTCGCGGTGTATCTTTTCGTCGGCCAGCCGTTCAACCAGGTGGCCGGGCATGAAACCTATGCGTACCTGGCCGTTGCCTTGCTCGCCGCGCTGTTGGCAGAAAGAGGGCGTGTATTGCTGGCCGGCTGCGTGCTGGGGGTCGCCGCCTCATTCAGGCCGGATGCGATATTGTTCGTGCCCATCCTGGTGTTGGTGGACACGGCCAGGAATCAGGCGAGTTTAACCGGCTATCTGGCGAGCAAAAATTTCCGGTATTTCTGCATCGGGCTGGCGGCAGTCATCGTGCCGTGGTTTATCTATCTGGGGCTGCACTTCGGGCAGATCACGCCGGGCACGATGGACGCCAAGAGGGCGCAGGTCC
>JACPVZ010000072.1 GCA_016197305.1 Nitrosomonadales bacterium
CTTGGTCTTACTCAAAGTGAATCATTGACATGATTCTTTTCGACTTTGTGTAAGGTACTACTATATTTTTAAAGTCATCCCCTCAGCCTTAAAGACCTCGGAAACTTCCCAAAAACCAAGCACCTACACTCGTCGGTTGTTTGTTTGTTTTTTAAAGAACTGGCTGATGGGTTGCGGGGACAGGATTTGAACCTATGACCTTCGGGTTATGAGCCCGACGAGCTACCGAGCTGCTCCACCCCGCGTCAGCGAAGACCAGCACTATAGCAAAGCAATTTCGCCTCGTCAAACACAAATTATTTTTTATTGCTCTGGCGCTCTTCATCAGCTGCCCGAGACAATGCAGAACGGGCTATAATTCGCAACCTAACATTCTAATTTTTCAGGGAAAGAATCCCAAATCACGGACATGGCCACATGCCCGGACGACAAAGCATATATATGACCGTTGTAGACTGGATAGGCAGCGCAGCTGCGACACTCACCACGACCGCATTCATCCCGCAGGCATGGAAAGTCTGGCGCAGCCGCCATGCTGCGGACATTTCACTCGGCATGTACAGCCTGTTTACTGTCGGCGTTGCGCTTTGGCTGACTTATGGACTGCTGCTCGGATCCTGGCCCATCATCATCGCCAACACGGTGACCCTGTTATTGGCGGGTGCCGTGCTGCTGATGAAAATAAAATTCGGCTAATACACCACCATGACACTCATCCCCGAAATCAGTCCCAATCAATCTGTCGAGCTGCTCAAGGAGCTGCACATCCTGACGCGCGACGGCAAGCTCAACCAGGACAGCCGACGCAAACTAAAGCAGGTATACCACCTGTTCCATTTCATCGAGCCATTGCTGGAAGAACTTCTCTCGGCCAGCCCCGACCTGAGCCTGGCGGATCACGGCGCGGGCAAATCCTATCTGGGCTTCATCATCTACGACCTGTTCCTGAAGGCGCGCGCGACCGGGCACATTTACGGCATCGAAACCCGCCCGGCATTGGTGAGCAAGTCGCAAGAGCTCGCCTCCAGGCTGGGCTTTGCACGCATGTCGTTCCTGAATCTGTCCGTCGAAGAATCCATCCATGCGCCCCAGCTGCCCGAACAAATCGACATCGTCACCGCGCTGCACGCCTGCAACACCGCCACCGATGACGCGATCAAATTCGCGCTGCACAAGCAGGCGAAATTCATCGTGCTGGTGCCATGCTGCCAGGCTGAAGTCGCATCGGTATTGAACAGAAACAAGAACCAGTCGTTCGGCAAAACCCCGCTGTCCGAGATCTGGCGGCATCCGATCCACACCCGCGAATTCGGCAGCCAGCTCACCAATGTGTTGCGCTGCCTGCAACTCGAGGCACATGGCTACCAGGTCACGGTGACGGAGCTGGTCGGCTGGGAACACTCGATGAAGAACGAGCTGATCGTCGCGCGCCGCACCGGCACAGCACGCAAGAATGCACAGGAAAGGCTGGAGCAGATATTGCGCGAACTGAACCTGGAAGAACTACGCAGGCGTTTTATCTATCAGGCCTGATTCAGCCTGGCGCCGCAGCGCCCAGGCCACATGCTCGCGCACCAGCTCCGACGGGTGTGCGGCGCGGGACTGCAGCGCCGCAACAATCTCCGCTCCCCGCGGCGCATTGCCCAGCGCCACCGCGATATTGCGCAGCCAACGCTCATGACCAATGCGGTAGATCGCGCTGCCGGCCAGCCTGGCGTTGAATTCGGCCTCGTCCCACGCAAACAATTCCACCAGACTCACATCGTCCAGACGATGCCGCACCGCGAAATCCGGCTCAACCGTGGTCTGCGCAAAACCGTTCCACGGACATACCAGCTGGCAGTCGTCACAACCGTAGATACGGTTGCCTATCAATGGCCGCAGCTCAGCCGGGATGCTGCCTTTGAGTTCTATGGTCAGATAGGAAATGCAGCGGCGCGCATCCACGCGGTAAGGCGCGATGATGGCCCGGGTCGGGCAGACATCGAGACAACGCGTACAGGTTCCGCAATGCTCCGCCTGCGGTTCATCAAGGGGCAGCGGCAGATTGACGTAAATCTCCCCCAGGAAGAACCAGGAACCGTGTTCGCGCGACAACAGCAGCGTGTGTTTGCCGCGCCACCCCAGGCCGGATTTGCGTGCCAGCTCCACCTCCAGCACCGGCGCGCTGTCGGTGAAGACGCGCCCGTCGAATCCGGCGACTGCGGCGCGTATCTTCTCCGCCAGTTGCGCCAGACGCTTGCGCAGCACCTTGTGGTAGTCGCGCCCCAGTGCATAGCGCGAAATGAAGGCGCGTTCGCCTTCGGCCAGCACCTGCTCGCTGTCGCGCGCGTCCGGAGGCGAGTAATTCATCCGCAGCGAAATCACCCGCAGCGTGCCCGGCACCAGTTCCGCGGGCCGGCTGCGTTTGGTGCCGTGATTTGCCATATAATCCAGCTCGCCGTGCAGGCCAAGAGCCAGCCATTCCAGCAACCCGCTTTCCGCCGCAGAGAGATCGGTGTCGCTGATGCCCACAGCCTGAAAACCCAGCTCCTCCGCCCAGACGCGGATCTGCCGGGCCAGCCCGGTGTAGTCCACTCGATGAGGATCCATGTTTTGCATAACCACGATGATAGCCGAATCAGCATCGAACTCAGCGATGAAAGCGCAACCCTTGCGCTGGCGCAGCGTCTCGCGGCGCAACTCAAGCCGGGCATGGTGATTTATCTGCACGGCGACCTGGGTGCCGGAAAGACCACGCTGGTGCGCGGCATCCTCAACGCGCTGGGCTACGGAGGCCGCGTCAAAAGCCCCACCTATACGCTGGTTGAACCCTATCAGGCAGGCGGGTTAGACTTGCGCCACTTCGACCTCTACCGGATGAACGACGAGGAAGAATGGGAGGCCGCGGGATTTCGCGACGAATTCAATGGACGCAACATTTTCTTCATCGAATGGCCGGAAAAGGCGTTGGGACTCATACCCGAGGCAGATGTCGCGATCGACTTCGAGATATTGCCGCAGGGGCGCAGAGCTTCGATGCGCAGCAACACCAAGTTGGGACAGGCATGTTTAACACGGCTGTAAAATTTATCGCACTGCTGCTGTGGCTGCTGCCGGTACACGCGGCCACCGTGATCAGCTCCGCACGCATCTGGCCTGCCCAGGACTACACCCGCCTGACGCTGGAGTCCAGGCAGGCTATACAGTACAACATGTTCGCGATGAAAAACCCGGATCGCCTGGTCATCGATCTGGAGCAAGTCGAATCGGGCAAACCGCTCAACGAGCTGACCAAACTGGTCGGCAACGACGACCCGTACATCAAAAGCGTGCGGGTGGGCCGCTTCAAACCCGGCATCGTGCGCCTGGTGCTGGACCTGAAAAACGAAGTCAAACCCCAGCTGTTCGTCGTCAAACCCGTCGGTACCTATGGCTACCGCCTAGTATTGGACGTCTATCCCGCCCAGCCGCTTGATCCGCTGATGGCCTTGCTGGAGCAGCCCAAAGCGCCCCAAGGCGCGCCCGCGGCGGCCGAGCCGGACAAAACCATCCCAGCCCCCGAACCCGTCACAAAACCGCCCGCCGATACGACCGCCCAAGCGCCGGCCGTTACCGACAACATCCCTGAAGCGCGTGCGCGCACCCTGGTCATCGCGATCGACGCCGGACACGGCGGCGAAGACCCCGGCGCACACGGCAAGAACGGCTCGCATGAAAAGAACGTGACGCTGGCGATCGCCAGAAAAGTGAAGGCGCTGCTCGACGATACGCCCAACATGCGTGGCGTGCTGATACGCGATGGCGACTACTTCATCCCGCTGGGCGGCCGCGTCGTCAAGGCGCGCAAGGCCAACGCGGACCTGTTCATCTCCATCCATGCCGATGCCTTCATCAAACCGGATGCGCGCGGCTCGTCGGTATTTGCACTCTCGGAACACGGCGCCACCAGCACCGCGGCGCGCTGGCTGGCAAAGAAGGAAAACGAGGCCGACCTGATCGGCGGCGTAAACATCGCGGTGAAGGACCCCTATCTGGCGCGCACGCTGCTCGATTTGTCGCAGACCGCGACGATCAACGACAGCCTGAAACTGGCCAAGCACGTACTCGGTGAACTGGGCAACATCAACGACCTGCATCGCGGCCACGTCGAACAGGCCGGATTCGCGGTGCTGAAATCGCCCGACATTCCGTCCATCCTGGTCGAAACCGCCTTCATCAGCAATCCCAGCGAAGAGCAACGCCTGAATGACGAGGACTACCAGATGAAACTCGCCAACGCGATCCTGAGCGGCATCAAACGCTACTTCGCGCAAAACCCCGCGCTCGCAAAACCCAAATTCGCCCAGGCCCGGTTTTAAGACGCAATTTCAGGCCTCAAGCCGGGAACACCCCGGTGGAAAGATAACGGTCGCCGCGGTCGCACACGATGAAAGCGATCGTCGCATTCTCCACCCGCCGCGAGATGCGCAGCGCAACACTCAACGCGCCGCCGGAAGAAATACCGCAGAATATCCCCTCTTCACGCGCCATCCGGCGCGTCATCTCTTCCGCATCGGACTGGCTCACATACTCCAGGCTATCGACGTTCTTGCCGTTATAAATCTTCGGCAAATAGGCCTCCGGCCATTTGCGTATGCCGGGAATCTGCGCGCCCTCTTCGGGCTGCACGCCGATGATCTGAACGCCGGGATTCTGCTCCTTGAAAAACCGCGAACAGCCCATGATGGTGCCGGTGGTGCCCATGCTGCTGACGAAATGCGTCAACCGCCCCTGTGTGTCGCGCCATATCTCCGGCGCAGTCCCTTCGTAGTGCGCCAGCGGATTATCCGGGTTCGCGAACTGGTCGAGGATGATGCCCTTGCCCGCGGCACGCATCTGCTCGGCGGTGTCCCGCGCCAGCTCCATGCTGCCGGCCTTCGCGGTCAATATCAGCTCGGCCCCGTAGGCGCGCATCGTCTGGCAGCGCTCCACGCTCTGATTCTCCGGCATCACCAGGATCAGCCGGTAACCGCGCATCGCCGCAGCCATCGCCAGCGCGATGCCGGTATTGCCGCTGGTGGCCTCGATCAACGTGTCGCCCGGCTTGATGTCACCGCGCTGCTCGGCGCGCATGATCATCGACAACGCCGGACGGTCTTTGACCGATCCGGCCGGATTGTTGCCTTCCAGCTTGGCCAGCAGCACATTGCTCGTGTTGC
>JACPVZ010000025.1 GCA_016197305.1 Nitrosomonadales bacterium
AGATCGATCTCATCGACGACGAGTTGCTTAAGTTGTTCAATAAGCGCGCCGCACTCGCGCAGCAGATCGGCCATGCCAAAGGCGGCGGCGCGGTGCTGCGTCCCGAGCGCGAAGCGCAGGTGTTGCGCCGCCTGCAGGGACAGAATGCCGGGCCGCTCGGCAATGATGCCGTGGCAGCACTGTTTACCGAAGTGATGTCGCAGTGCCGCGCGCTGGAGGCGCCGCTGGCGGTGGCCTATCTGGGACCGGAAGGGACATTCACCGAGGCGGCCGCGCTGAAGCGTTTCGGCAGTGCAATAGAAAAACAGCCCTGTGCAACGATAGACGACGTGTTCCGCGCGGTCGAAAGTGGTGCGGCGCAGTACGGCACCGTGCCGGTGGAGAATTCCACCGAGGGCGCGGTGGGACGCACGCTGGACCTGCTTTTGAACAGCAACTTGAGCATCTGCGGCGAAGTGATGTTGCAGGTGCATCAATGCCTGCTGTCCAACGAGAACGACCTGGCTGTGATCCGCAAGGTCTATTCGCATCCGCAGTCGTTCGGGCAATGCCAGGGCTGGTTGAACAGGCATCTGCCGCATGCCGAGCGCATCACCGCCTCCAGCAATGCCGATGCGGCACGCCTGGCGGCGGCAGAGTCGTACGCGGCCTCGGTCGGTGGCGTGCAGGCCGCGGAGCATTTCAAGCTCAAGGTACTGGCGCACAACATCGAGGACGACGCGCGCAACACCACGCGTTTCCTGCTGTTGGGCAGCCAGCAGGTCGCGCCCAGCGGGAACGACAAGACCTCGCTGGTGCTGTCCGCGGCGAATCGTCCCGGTGCGGTCCACGATCTGTTGGCACCCTTGTCCAGGCATGGCGTGAGCATGACCAAGCTGGAATCGCGCCCGGCCCGTTCAGGTCTGTGGGAATACGTGTTCTATATGGATATAGAAGGCCATCAGGCGGATGCCAAGGTCGCTGCTGCGCTTGCCGAATTGAAGCAGGTGGCGGCATTCATCAAAATTTTAGGTTCATACCCGGTCGCTGTTTGAGCGGCCGCCCAGGAGTTTAACAATGGCAATGCCGCAACTGTGTTGGGACGTAAAGTTCCTAAAGGACAATCCGGCTTTTCAGACTGACAATTACGGCATCCCCGCCGATGCGCGGCATATCCATTATCCGATACGCATGGTGCGCTACTGGTTCATCTACCACTTCCTGCGTGAAGAATCGGCGCGCAAGGGCGGGCTGGACGTGTGCGAGATCGGTGTGGATGTCGGGCAGATGCTCGGTTTTCTGAAGGCCGCGATGGAGCTGGGGGGCGATAAAGTCACGTTGTCCAGCTGGGATGCGGTGGATGCGCTGATCCGCGAGGAGACGCTGCGCCGCGTCGGCTATAACAATTTCTACCAGGTCGACCTGGAAAGTCCGGAGTTCGGCCTGAGCGACAAGCCATACGACGTGATGATCCTGCTGCATGTGCTGGAGCACCTGTTCAAGCCGGAGGAGCTGATCGCCAAGCTCGTGCCGCATCTCAAGCCGGGCGGCATACTGATTGGCGGTTTCCCTTCCACGCCGCAATGCATGCTGAAATCGCGCGAGCAGAAAATCCGCTCGTCAGCGGCCAAGTTCGGGCATGTCAGCGTGTTCTCGCTGCAGCGGGTGCGCGACATGGCGGCTGCGAACGGCCTGCAGGTGGAGTTTTTGAGCGGCGCGTTCCTGATGCGCAAGAAGGGTTTCTTCCTGGAGAACTACCAGTGGTGGCTGCGCTTCAATTTGTGGTTCGGGGCGATGTTCCCGAGCTGGCCCGGCGAGATCTACTGGATCCTGCGCAAGCCTAAATAACAGCTGAAAAACTGCCTGCCTTGATGGCGATGAGCCAAATGGGTGGCGAAAATATCTCTTATTGATGATGGTAGAAATGAATTATTCCGAACTGGCCCCGGCCTACATCCGGGCGATTGCTCCGTACCAGCCGGGCAAGCCAATCTCCGAGCTGGAGCGCGAGCTGGGCATCACCGGCATCGTCAAGCTGGCCTCGAACGAGAACCCGCTCGGTTGCAGCCCACTGGCCACAGCCGCGATGCTTGATGCAGTCAAGACGATCGCGCTGTATCCGGACGGAAACGGCTTCGAGTTGAAGGATGCGCTGTCCAGGCGCTACGGTGTCGAGCATGCACGCATCGTGCTGGGCAACGGTTCCAACGATATGCTGGAGCTGGCCGCGCGCGCCTTCCTGACCGTCGGCGACAAGGCGGTGTATTCCGATCACGCCTTTGCGGTTTATCCGCTGGCCACCCAGGTGGTCGGCGCAACCGGTGTTTCGGTGCCGGCGATCAATTACGGCCACGACCTGAAGGCGATGCTGAAGGCCGCTGTCGAGCACAAGGCCAAGCTGGTGTTCGTCGCCAATCCCAACAATCCGACCGGCACCTTCCTGAGCGCGGCGGATTTGCTGGAGTTCCTGCGCGCGCTGCCGCCGCAGATTCTGGTGGTGCTGGACGAGGCCTACAATGAATACCTGCCCGCAGACAGGCGTTACGATTCGGTGGCGTGGCTGAAGGAGTTCCCCAATCTGATCATCTCTCGCACCTTCTCCAAGGCTTACGGGCTTGCCGGATTGCGCGTCGGATATGCCTTTGCCGATGTGCAGGTGATCGATATGATGAACCGCGTGCGCCAGCCCTTCAATGTCAACAGCGTGGCTCAGGCCGCCGCGGTGGCGGCGCTGGCGGACGAGGATTTCGTGCAGCGCACCAACGAACTGAACCGGCGCGGCATGGAGCAGATCACCCGCGGCTTGAGCAAACTGGGGCTGGAATATATTCCTTCCTATGGCAACTTCATCAGCTTCAGGATAGGTGACGGGATGAGGATGTACCGGCGTTTGCTGCAGCTGGGCGTGATCGTGCGCCCGGTGGCGAACTACGATATGGCCGAATACCTGCGCGTGAGCATAGGTACCGAAGGCGAGAACGATAAATTTTTGTCTGCATTGCAGCAGGCGCTAGGAGAGCAAGCATGATCATCGTTATGGGAAAAGACGTCACTGACGACCAAATCGGCGCAGTGGTGAGGAAGCTGGAAGCCGCCGGTCTGCAGGCAAATATTTCGCGCGGCATCGAGCGCACCGTGATCGGCGCGATCGGCGACGAACGTCCGCTCACCGAGGAGATGTTCACGCCGTTGCCCGGCGTGGAATCGGCGATGCATATCGCAAAGCAGTACAAAATCGTGTCGCGCGAGTCGCACAAGGAAAACACCGTGATCGATATCTCCGGCGTGCCGCTGGGCGGCAAGCAGGTACAGATCATCGGGGGGCCTTGCTCGGTCGAGACCCAGGAGCAGATGGACTTGTCGGCGAAGTTCGTGCATGAGGCAGGCTGCCGTTTGATGCGCGGCGGTGCGTTCAAGCCGCGCACCAGCCCCTATACCTTCCAGGGCAAGGGTGTCGAGGGCCTGGACATCTTCCGCAAGGCGGCCGACAAATACAAACTGCCCATCGTCACCGAACTGATGGACGTGCGCCAGCTCGACACCTTCATGGAATATAACGTGGACGTGATCCAGATCGGCACGCGCAACATGCAGAACTTCGACCTGCTCAAGGAAGTCGGTCGGGTCAACAAGCCGGTGATCCTGAAGCGCGGCATGTCGGCGACGATCAGCGAATGGCTGATGGCGGCGGAATACATCGCGGCGGGCGGTAACCACAACATCATCTTCTGCGAGCGCGGCATCCGTACCTTCGAGACATACTACCGCAACGTGCTGGATGTGACGGCGATCCCGGTGCTGAAGAAGGAGACACATCTGCCGGTGATCGTCGATCCCTCGCATGCGGGCGGCAAGGCGTGGATGGTTCCGGCACTGTCGCAGGCGGCGATCGCCGCCGGTGCCGATGGACTGCTGGTCGAGATGCATCCTAACCCTTGCGAAGCCTGGTGCGACGCCGATCAGGCACTGACTCCGCAGGAGCTGAAGAACCTGATGGGTACGCTCGGCGTGATAGCCGGGGCGATCGGGCGCACGTTGTAGCGGCTAGGGTGGATAAGCGCAGCGCATCCACCAAGCGCTAGGTCGTTGCCAGAGAAAAACCGCCGGGGGTACATAAGGCCGTTCGCCCTGAGCGTAGCGGAGTCGAAGGGGAAAAATTAAAACCGTCGGGCTACCTCCGGCGGTGTTGATTTTGGTCATTCATGTTTCGATACGACCTCCGGCCTATTCAACACGAACGGCCTTTCTTTCCTGGGCAGATTGGCATTGGAGATTTTATAAATTTGTTTGGCAAACGATGACTCAACCCCTATTCAAAAAAATCGTCATCTTCGGAGTCGGCCTGATCGGCGGATCGTTTGCGCTGGCCTTGCGCCGTGTGCATGCAGTCACGGAGGTCGTTGGCTTCGGCCGCAGTGCGGCGACGCTGCAACAGGCTCAGCAGCTCGGCATCATCGACCGCATCGGCGATGATGTTGCAAGTGAAGTGGGTGATGCCGACCTGGTGGTGCTGGCCACCCCGGTCGGGCAGATGGCCGAGCTGATGGCGCGCATCGCGCCGCATCTCGGCGTAAACACGCTGGTCACTGATGGCGGCAGCACCAAGAGCGACGTGGTGCGGGAGGCTTATGCGCAGCTGGGTGGCAAGGTGGCGCAGTTCGTTCCCGCACATCCGATCGCCGGAGCGGAGCAGAGCGGCGCGGCGGCAGCGCGTGCCGGTCTCTATCAGGGCAAGAAAGTGGTGCTGACCCCGCTGCCGGAAAATACCGCCACTTCGGTGGCGCGCGTCCGCCATGCCTGGGAGGCTTGCGGTGCGCTGGTCAGCGAGCTGACGCCGCAGCAGCACGATGAGGTATTTGCCGCAGTGAGCCATTTGCCGCACCTGCTGTCGTTCGCACTGGTGCACGATCTCGCGCAGCGTGACAACCGCGATGTGCTGCTGTCGTTCGCCGCCAGCGGCTTCCGCGACTTCACCCGTATCGCCGCCAGCTCCCCGGAGATGTGGCGCGACATTTGTCTGGCCAATCGCGAGGCGCTGTTGCTGGAGCTGCAGCGTTATGTTGCCGAATTGAACCAGTTGAATGCCGCGCTGGCAGCGGGCGATGCCGGCAAGCTGGAGCAGACCTTCCGCGCCGCGCGCGAGTTGCGCGCCGGATGGACCGAAAATCAGGCGCGCAACGACGTCTAAACCATTACCCCTGCGAATTTCTCATGACTTTCCAACACTTCCTTGATTTGCCGCCGCTGTTGGGCGCGCGCGGCACGGTTATCTTGCCCGGTTCCAAGAGCATCTCCAATCGTATTCTGCTGCTGGCCGCGTTGGCACAGGGCACGACCGAAATACGCGATGTGCTGTTGTCGGACGACACCGAGCGCATGCTGGACGGTTTGCGTGCGCTGGGTGTGACCGTAGAGCAGCTCGATACCCATGTGTTCCGGGTGACCGGCTGCGGCGGGATGTTTCCGGTCAGGCGGGCCAAGTTGTTTTTGGGCAATGCGGGTACGGCATTCCGCCCGCTGACTGCGGCGCTGGCTTTGTCAGACGGGCATTACCAGTTGTCCGGGGTGGCGCGCATGCACGAGCGCCCGATCGGTGACCTGGTGGATGCGTTGCGGCAACTGGGGGCGAACATCGATTATTTGGGCGAAGAGGGTTTTCCTCCGCTGGAGATTTTTCCGCCGACGCTGACCGGTGTCGCACGCATCAGTGTACGTGGCGATGTCTCCAGCCAGTTCCTGACCGCGTTGCTGATGGCATTGCCGCTGCTGAATACGGAAGTCGCAGTCGATGTCGTCGGCGAGCTGATTTCCAAACCCTATATCGAGATCACGCTGGCGATGATGGCGCGCTTCGGTGTGTCGGTCCGGCGTGACGGTTGGAGCAGTTTTACGGTGGTGTCGGGCAGCCGTTATGTGTCGCCTGGAGTGGCGTATGTCGAGGGAGACGCATCGTCGGCCTCTTATTTCCTGGCGGCCGGTGCGATCGGCGGCGGGCCGCTGCGCATCGAAGGCGTGGGCAGCGACAGCATTCAGGGCGATGTGCGTTTTGCCGAAGCGCTCGGGCTGATGGGCGCCCGGATATCAATGGGGCCGAACTGGATGGAGGCGCGCGCACCTGCAAGCGGCAAGCTCAATTCCATTGATCTGGACTGCAATCACATTCCCGATGCGGCGATGACGCTGGCGGTTTCCGCGCTGTTTGCCGAGGGAACCACTACACTGCGCAACATCGCCAGCTGGCGCGTCAAGGAGACTGACCGCATCGCGGCGATGGCGACCGAGTTGCGCAAGGTCGGCGCGACCGTGGAGGAGGGAGCGGATTACATCCGTATCGCGCCGCCTGTTCAACTCAGACACGCGGCCATCGATACCTACGACGACCACCGCATGGCGATGTGCTTCTCACTCGCCGCATTTGGCGCGGAAGGGATGCGCATCAATGATCCGGCCTGCGTGGCCAAGACCTTCCCGGATTACTTCGCGCGTTTCCGAGGGGTGGTGCAGGCCGTGCCGGTGATCGCGATAGACGGGCCCTCTGCATCGGGAAAAGGCACGGTGGCGCAGCGTGTCGCGGCCGAGTTGGGATACCACTATCTGGATAGCGGCGCGCTGTACCGCTTGCTGGCGCTGGCGGCGCAGCGCGATAACGTGCTGTTGGGCGAGGAGGCTGTGCTGGCGCGCCTGGCTGAACGCATGCAGATCCGCTTTGCCGGAGAACAGGTCTGGCTGGATGGTGTGTTGGTCGGCGACGAGCTGCGCGGCGAGCAATGTGCTGCGGCAGCGTCCAGGGTGGCGGCATTGCCGCAGGTGCGCACCGCGCTGCTGAACAAGCAGCACGCCTTCCGCAGGAGCCCGGGATTGGTTGCGGATGGGCGCGATATGGCCTCGGTGGTCTTCCCCGATGCCGAGCTGAAGATATTCCTGACCGCCAGCGCCGAGGCGCGCGCCGAGCGCAGATATAAACAGTTGAAAGAAAAAGGAATGGGTGCTAATATCGCCGCCCTTTTGCAAGACATACGTGCGCGCGACGAGCGAGACAGTCAGCGCAGCGTGGCACCTCTGCAACAGGCGCTTGGGGCAAGTCTGCTGGACACCACGGCTCTGAACATCGAGCAGGCAGTATCGGAAGTGCTGATGCGCTACCAAACGAAGAAAGAAAAAACAGGACCCGTTTGACCCTCTGTCATTCCGGGAGTTTTAACTAACCTCTGCGCAAGCAGAAATTTATCTTTAGGTGTACCCCATGAACACAACCGCAGCAGCAGTACAAAATCCCGATAGTTTTGCCGCAATGTTTGAAGAAAGTTTGACGCGCAAGGAAATGCGCGCCGGCGAACTGATTACCGCGCAAGTCGTGCGCGTCGACCACAACATGGTGGTGGTGAATGCCGGGCTGAAGTCCGAAAGTCTGATTCCCATCGAGGAATTCCTCGATGCCAAAGGCGAACTGGAAGTCAAGGCGGGTGATTTCGTTACCGTTGCGATCGAATCGCTGGAGAACGGCTATGGTGAAACCAAGCTGTCTCGCGAAAAGGCCAAGCGCCTGGCTGCATGGCACGACCTCGAACTGGCGATGGAAGAAGGCAAGATTGTCGAAGGCTTCGTCAGCGGCAAGGTCAAGGGTGGTCTGACCGCGATGGTCAACGGCATCCGTGCCTTCCTGCCGGGTTCCCTGGTGGACATTCGCCCAGTCAAGGACACCACGCCTTACGAAAACAAGACCATGGAGCTGAAGGTCATCAAGCTGGACCGCAAGCGCAACAACGTCGTGGTTTCCCGTCGTGCGGTGCTGGAATCCAGCATGGGCGCTGATCGTGAAGCGATCATGGAAAATCTCAAGGAAGGCGCGATCGTCAAGGGCGTGGTCAAGAACATCACCGATTACGGTGCATTCGTTGACTTGGGCGGCATCGATGGCCTGTTGCACATCACCGACCTGGCATGGCGCCGCGTGAAGCATCCTTCCGAAGTGCTGACTGTCGGTGACGAAGTCGAAGCCAAGATCTTGAAGTTCGACCAGGAAAAGAACCGCGTCTCGCTGGGCATCAAGCAAATGGGCGACGACCCATGGAATGGCCTGGCACGTCGCTATCCACAGGGTACGCGCATGTTCGGCAAGGTAACCAACCTGACCGACTACGGTGCGTTCGTGGAAATCGAGCAGGGTATCGAAGGTCTGGTGCACGTGTCCGAGATGGACTGGACCAACAAGAACGTACATCCGTCCAAGGTTGTCAGCCTCGGCGATGAAGTCGAAGTGATGATCCTGGAAATCGATGAGGCACGCCGCCGTATCTCCCTGGGCATGAAACAGTGCCAGTCCAATCCTTGGGACGATTTCGAATCCAATCACAAGAAGGGTGACAAGGTTAAGGGTCAGATCAAGTCCATTACCGACTTCGGCGTGTTCATCGGCCTGGATGGCGGTATCGACGGTCTGGTGCATCTGTCCGATCTGTCCTGGAACCAGCCTGGCGAAGAAGTGGTGCGCAACTACAAGAAGGGTGACGAAGTCGAAGCCGTGGTATTGGCGATCGACGTCGAGCGTGAGCGCATCTCCCTGGGTATCAAGCAGCTGGAAGGCGACCCGTTCGGCGGTTTCGCTTCCAGCCATGAAAAGGGCGCCGTGGTTACCGGTACCGTGAAGTCTCTCGATGCCAAGGGTGCGGTGATCGCGCTGGAGGGGGATGTCGAAGCGTATCTGAAGGCTTCCGAGGTATCCGCTGACCGTGTCGAAGATATCCGCAATCACCTGAAGGAAGGCGACAGCGTCACGGCCGTGATCATCAACGTGGATCGCAAGAATCGCGGTATCAACTTGTCGATCAAGGCACTCAACAAGGCGGAAGAGTCTGCTGCAATGCAGAAATACACTGCTGAATCCAGCGCCAATGCGGGCACCACCAACCTGGGGGCATTGCTGAAGGCCAAGATGAGCGGCAGCAAGACCGAAGCCTGAGTTGAGGTAATGGCATGACTCGTTCCGATTTGATCGCCAAGCTGGCGGAGTTGCATCCGCAACTGCTGGCCAAGGATGCTGAGCTCGCTGTCAAAGTGATACTCGACACGCTGTCTGCCACGCTCGCGCGTGGCGGGCGCGTCGAGATCCGCGGCTTCGGCAGCTTCGGTCTGAACTATCGTCCGCCGCGTCAGGGACGCAATCCTAAAACCGGTGACAAGGTGAAGGTCCCGGCCAAGTACGTGCCTCATTTCAAGGCGGGTAAAGAGCTGAGAGAACGGGTTTGCGAGAAGAAATCCTGACGCAGGCCTGAAGTGCTTCAAGTGGCGGCATATCGCAAGGTATAGCCGCCATTTTTTATGCTATCGTTGCAGGGGTTTTTTCGGGGTTTGTCATGCGTTATTTCAATTGGTTGTTCCGTGCAGTGCTGTTTGTTGTGCTGCTGGGTTTCGCGGTGAAGAACGATCAGCCGGTCACCCTGCATTACTTCTTCGGCTACCAGTGGAGCTCCTCTCTGGTGATCGTGCTGCTGGTTTTTTTTGCTGCCGGAGCCGCGGTCGGCGTGATCGCGATGTCCGTTAACGTGTTGCAGCAGCGCCGCGAGATCGCGCGACTGAAACGCGATATCCGCGTCAAGAACAAACTCGCCGACATCGGCGACACCCAGCAAATACCTATTCAACCCTCCTGACAGATTCTCCGCACATGGAATTCGAGCTTTGGATGCTGCTGATCTTCCCGTTGTTTTTTGGCATGGGCTGGCTGGCTGCACGCCTCGATATCAAGGAGCTGATCTCCGAATCGAGCGCGTTGCCGCAGTCGTATTTTCAAGGCCTGAATTTTCTGCTGAATGAACAGCAGGACAAGGCCATCGAGGCGTTCATCGAAGTGGTCAAGGTCGATCCACAGACCATAGAGCTGCACTTCGCGCTGGGCAGCCTGTTCCGCCGGCGCGGCGAAGTGGACCGCGCGTTGCGCATGCACCACAACCTGGTGGATCGGGCCGACCTGGACGATGACAAGCGCCAGCAGGCGATTTTTGAATTGGCGCAGGACTACTTGAAGGCGGGCATCTTTGATCGTGCCGAGAGCCTGTTCCGCGAGCTGCACCATACGCCTTACGCCAAACCGGCACTGGAGTTCTTGCTGGAACTGTTCCAGAAACAGCACGATTGGCTGAAGGCGATCGAGGTCGCGCAACAGCTGGTACAGATGGTCGGTCATCCCTATTCTGAGCAGGTCGCCTTTTTCTACTGTGAGTTGGCCAATGAAGAGATCGTGCGTGGCGATCTGGCTGCCGCACGCGAGCATTTGCAGCAGGCGCTAAAGACCCATCCGAATGCGGTGCGCGCGACCATGATGCTCGGCGACATCGAGGCCGGCGCAGGCAGGTTCGAAGCGGCGATTTCCATCTGGAAAAACATCGAGCAACAGGACGCGCGCTATCTGCCGCTGGTCGCGGAGCGTCTGTTGCAGGCCTATCGCAAGCTGGGGCGGGAAGTCGAAGGGCTGGGCTTGTTGCGCGATTATTTGCGCAAGTACCACTCGCTGGATTTGATGAATGTGGTATTCGATGGCGTGCTGCACAACGAAGGTTCGAGCGCGGCCTATGCGCTGGTGCGCGAAGAGTTGCAGCGCAATCCGACGCTGCTCGGACTGGACAAGCTGCTCGAGGCACGCCTGCTGGAAGTGCCTATGGACAGGCGAGCCGATGTCGAGCTGGTGAAAGACCTGGTGCATAAACGCACCCGCAACCTGGCGACGTATCATTGTGCGCATTGCGGATTCAAGGCGCGCCAATTCTACTGGCATTGCCCGGCCTGCCAGGCATGGGGCAGTTATTCGCCGCGCCGGGATGAAGAAGCTGGAGTCACTGCATGAATGACAAGAAACACGACCCTAAAATCATAGTCGCACTGGATTATCCTTCTGCGGAGCCGGTGCTGGCGCTGGCCGACAGGCTGCAACCGTCATTGTGTAGGCTGAAAGTCGGCAAGGAGTTGTTCACCGCCACCGGTCCGGCGCTGATCGAACAACTGCAAAAGCGCGGGTTCGATATTTTCCTCGACCTGAAATTCCACGACATCCCCAATACCACCGCGCAAGCCTGCAAGGCAGCGGCCAGCCTGGGGGTGTGGATGGTCAATGTCCATGCGCTGGGCGGGCGCAAGATGCTGGAGGCGGCGCGCGAGGCGGTCGCGGCCTGCAACCATCGGCCCAAGCTGATTGCCGTGACGATGCTGACCAGCATGGCGCGGGAAGACTTGGTCGATCTTGGGATTGCCGATACGCCAGCGGAGATGGTGTTGCGTCTGGCGACATTGGCGCGCGACAGCGGGCTGGACGGTGTGGTGTGCTCCGCGCAGGAAGCCGCGCTGCTGCGCCGGCATTGCGGCACGGAATTTTGCCTGGTGACGCCGGGGATACGCCCGGCGCAAGCCAGCCTGGATGACCAGTCGCGGGTGATGACCCCGCAGGCGGCGTTGCAGGCCGGCCAGTATGCCGAAGCGGTGACGGGCGTCAATCAAGCGCTGCCCGCGCGCCTGGCGGGACTGAAAAAGCTCGAC
>JACPVZ010000026.1 GCA_016197305.1 Nitrosomonadales bacterium
CTCTTTGCTTCCTGCTTTGAGCAAGCTGGGCTGCACCCCGTTGTTCTCTTCAAGGAAGGCCACGCGTGGATTGGCGTATGGTTGATCGAGACGAATTTCTCGACCTCAGTTGTTGACGACGTGATGGCGGTGCGAAAGCGCGTTAAATCTGGAGAGTTCCTAACGCTCGAAACCACAGGTATTGCATCTGACCAAAAACCTTCGCTTCGTTGGGCGTGCTCAACAGGGGATGCGTACCTCGAAGAAGAGAAATTTCATTACGCGGTCGATATTCGTCGTGCCCGAGAGCTTCAGATTCGGGCGCTTCCCTCTCGCTCAACAGCGCAAGAACCAAGCGTCGTGATTGCCGAAGAGGCACCTCCCTCCATTGAGGACATGCCGTCCCTGCCGCCTTTGGATCCTGAGCTACTGCCTCCGACAGAGGTTTCCATTCCTGATACGCCAGAAGGCCGTTTGGCCAAATGGAAGAGCAAACTACTCGACCTCACGCTGCGCAACCGTTTGCTGAACTTCAAGCCCACCAAGAGCAACCTTAAAGTTATTTCCCATGATCTTGGGGCACTGGAAGACAAGCTCTCGGAGGGACGTGAGTTTCGGATCAAATCTGCGCCTCAAATCATGGACGGTACGGACCCACGTGCTGCAGTCGTGTTCAAAGGGCGTACCGGGCAAACCCCTCTGTTAGCTTTTGCTGAAGAGGCACTCTCGAAAAACGAGCTTGTGGTGGATGTCCTGGATGACAAACTCGATGACCGATTGACCGAGATTTTCCGCGCTGCCGAAACTGGCAAGGAAGAAGGTGGGGCCAATACACTGTTCCTTGTTTTTGGCCAATTACAGTGGAGGGAAGACAAGAACTCAGAGGCCGACCACCTCGCCCCCATTCTGCTCATTCCTGTGACGATGACTCGTCAATCGGTGAGGACGGGTTTCCGGCTGACTCGGCACGATGATGATGCGCTGGTTAACCCCACGCTCATCCAAAAGCTAGCAAACGACTTCCAACTCAGGATGCCATCGTTCGAGGTTTTGCCCACGGATGACAAAGGCCTCGATGTTGAGAAAATCTTCCAAATGTTCCGCCTAGCCATAACCGAAATGGTGGGCTGGGAAGTGAAGGAACAGGTGCATCTGGGCATCTTCTCCTTCACGAAATATCTCATGTGGAAGGACTTGCAGGACCGCCAAAAGCAGCTTCAAGAGAATGCGGTCGTTGCCCACCTCATTAACAATCCGGGCAAGGCTTTCAGCGACTCCGACCCGGAATTTGCAGCCGATACGCTGGACGAGCGATTCTCTCCACAACAACTGTTTGCGCCGATGCTTTCAGACTCATCGCAGCTACGCGCGATTTGCGTGGCCGACTCGGGAAGCAATCTAGTCTTGGAAGGCCCTCCCGGCACGGGCAAGAGCCAAACCATCACCAACCTGATTTGCCACCTATTAGCGACCGGCAAGACCGTACTATTTGTATCCGAAAAGATGGCGGCGCTGGAGGTGGTCCATCGTAGGTTGAACTCCATCGGCCTAGGCCCGTTCTGCCTTGAATTACACTCATCTAAGGCCAAGAAATCTGAAGTCCTCACTCAGCTGGGCAAGGCATTGGATGCTGGCAATGTCAGAACCGTTAAAGATTGGGAGCTTGAGGCCGAAAGACTCGCTGGCTTGCGCGGGGAGTTGAACGCTCTGGTTAGCGCTCTTCACAAAACTCATCCGAACGACCTAACCATCTACGATGCGATTGGGACGTGCATTAAATACGCGCATTGGAAGCCTGCCACTCTTGATTGGGCTGCCCCCAACCAGCACAGCAGAAAAGACCTCGACAATCTGCGTACGCTGTGTCGGCAAATGGCGGCCCTTGCCGGTCAGCTTCACGATCTCAAAGCTCATCCGCTCCTTGCAATTAGGCGAACGGCTTGGACTCCGACTTGGCAGCAAGAGCTACTGGATGCCGCCCATAGCCTTGCGGTAGCTGCATCTACGACACAAGAGTTGATTGCGCCATTTCTTCATCTTCTGGGTAGGCCTGAAAGCGGAGCCTCCTGGGCGGAGCTTGGCTCATTGGATCGTCTTGCCGATGTCTTGTTGAAGGCACCGACTGTTCCGGTCGGGGTCGCTCGGGCGGCAACTGATGAGGTTGCTAGAAACCGCCTGAAGATGCTCCGCCATCATGGTTTGCAGCGCGAAGCCGCCTGGAAGACCTTTGAAAACGCCTATCGGGAAGACGTGGCAAACCTTAACGGTCAAGAACTCGAAATGCAGTGGGGTGAGGCCAATAGCACTTGGTGGCCCAAGAGTTGGCTTGCCAAACGGGCATGCCTAAAGCGCTTCGGGATTTACAGGATTGACCGAAAGGCCCCGAGTGAGAGCGAAGCTAACGACCTCATCGGGGCTCTTCGTAAGCTCAACGATGAAGACAGGGCACTGGCTGCAATGGGGGCGGAAGCGACTGCGCTTCTGCAGGATGAGTTCAATGCACACAAGACGGATTGGAATGCTATTGACGCCCATGAAAAATGGGCAAAGGAATACTCTGACGCTTTGGCCCAACTGGCGGCTGGCGACATTTCCCTCCATGGCGCTTTGTTGAGCAAGCTTTTGCCCTACGTGACCGAGAATCGAGCGATGCTTCGGGCTGATGGTGCTCTGGGCGGGGCATTGGTTCGCTATCGCGATGCCCACCGCCAGCTCGTCAGCGAAGTGCATCATGTCGCAGAGCTGAGTGGAGCCACCTCGCTTATCGAGGAACCGCATGCCGCTGGTGCAATTCAGCGCCTGTTGGCCCAATTGCAGGGCTGGCAACATGCGGCCCACCAAATTCAGCCGTGGTGTCTCTGGCAGAACAACAGGGAAAAGGTCATCAGTGCCGGCCTGCCTGGAATTGTTCGCTCCCTTGAAGAAGGGGAAGTTGTACTTGCGGATATTGCTGAGTTCTTCGAATACACCTATCAAAGCTGGTGGGTCCGGAAAAGCATGGATCGGGAGCCGGTGCTTTGCGCGTTTTCCAGTGCCGATCACGAACGTAAGATTGCCGAATTCAAGGAATCGGACGAGCGCTTCCAGAAGCTGACTCAGCAGTATGTCGTTGCAAAGCTTTCCGGCCAGATTCCTTCCAGTACCGCTTTGGCGCCTGGAGCGGATTCGGAAATGGGCAAACTTCGTCGTGAACTGACGAAGCAGAAGAAACACATTCCGATTCGCCAATTGGTTCAGAACCTACCGACATTGCTTCCGAAGCTCAAGCCTTGCCTGTTAATGTCCCCCTTGTCGGTTGCACAGTACCTTGAAGCGGGGCATCAGCCGTTCGATGCGGTCATCTTTGACGAGGCCTCACAAATCCCGGTTTGGGACGCTGTTGGCGCGATTGCGCGTGGCAAGCAGCTAGTTTGTGTCGGCGACCCCAAACAGCTCCCGCCGACCAATTTCTTCAATCGTGTTGACGAAGATGATGGCAACCTTGGCGAGGACGAGGTACAAGACCTTGAAAGCATTCTAGATGAGTGCTTGAGCATTGGTCTACCTAAGCTCGGCCTGGATTGGCACTACCGGAGTCGACACGAAAGCCTCATTACCTTCAGCAATGCGACTTACTACGACAACCGGCTCGTTACGTTCCCGTCCCCGGTAACGGAAGATACTGCCGTCCGCCTTGAGCGGGTTCAAGGCGTGTATGACCGAGGAGGTTCACGAACCAATCGCGCAGAAGCAGAATCGATTGTGGCTGCCATTGAAAAGCACTATCTCTCTTCAGAGGGAAAGAAGCAGTCACTCGGCGTGGTGACGTTTAACCAAGCTCAGCAAAGTCTGATTGAAAACCTGCTGGATGCTCGTCGCCGGACTTCGACCAAGCTGGATCAGGCCATCGCCGAAGCTGCCGTTGAACCACTGTTCGTCAAAAATCTGGAGAACGTCCAAGGCGACGAGAGGGACATTATCTACTTTTCGATTACCTATGGACCGGATGCCGCGGGCAAGGTGGCCTTGAACTTCGGTCCGTTGAACCTCGAGGGCGGGCATCGCCGCCTGAACGTCGCGGTGTCGCGGGCTAGACAGGGCGTTGTTATCTTCAGCACTTTAATGCCGGAACAAATTGACCTGTCTCGTGTTCGGGCTACCGGGGTCCGAGACCTTAAAAATTACCTTGATTTCGCAATTCGTGGGCCGCGCGCACTCATCGAGCAAATCAACCCGACTGGTCTGGAGCCAGATAGCCCATTTGAAAAGCAAGTTATCAATCAGCTGCGCGAGAAAGGTTGGACGGTTCATTCTCAGGTGGGGGTATCAGGCTACCGCATCGACATTGGCGTTGTGGATCCACGTGCTCCGGGTCGCTACTTGCTGGGTATTGAATGCGACGGAGCAACCTATCATTCGGCGGCCACTGCTCGCGACCGCGACCGCTTACGCCACCTCATTCTGGAAGGTCTTGGTTGGGAACTTCACAGAATTTGGTCTACAGATTGGTGGCGTAACCCGAGTGAGCCGATGCTGAAGATTTTGGCGAGGCTGGAATATCTGGTGACCCTTGAGCCCACCGACAAGGATGCTCCCGAGGAACCTAGGATTGAAAGTTCAGAGGCCTCTGAGCCAGTGGCTGGAGAGGTGGCGGCTTACGCAAAGATGGTTCAGCCAGAACCTGTCCCCGTGCAAAAGTTACCTGCCTACCAAAGTGCAGAAATTACGGGAGGGAATCCTGACCACTTCTATGCCCCTGAATCTCGTAAAATTCTGGCTGAGCAGCTTTCTCAGGTAATCAATACTGAGGGACCAATTGCCGATTCAGTGCTATTCCGCAAGGTGACACGCGCTTGGGGTTTGTCACGAACCGGAAGTCGCATTGAAAAACTACTATGTTCTCTTTTGCCCGCTATGGCCGTAAGAACAGTTGAAGGAGAAACGACTTTTTACTGGCCGGAATTTTCGCAACCAACGCAATGGCAAGATTTCAGAATCGCTGACGATACCGACGACAGCAAACGGCAACTCAACGAAATTTGCCTCGAAGAATTGGCTAACTTGGCGATTTTCATTCTCTCGGAGCATGGGGCAACCAGCCTCAGCGAATTGGCCAGAACCCTTTGCCGACTTCAGAAAATTGCCCGCACATCCACAGATGCGGAAGCAAGGATTGTTTGTGCACTACAAGTTGGGAGAGCCAAAGAATTGGTGCAACTTGCTGCTAGTACCGTAAGCCTCACAAAGCGCTATTAGTGGATTATGCGGCCCCAAATCACTAGAGGGGTGGGTACGTCCCAAGTTGCGTATACAGTTTCGCTGCCCGTCGACCTCATAAAACGGTTCAGGATCAATGATCCATAACGAACTATTCCTGACCAATGTTTCTCGCGCCTTTGTTATCAAGCTTTGGCATTTCCCACCTCCAGAATTTTGGCTTCGGGCATGGCACCCAGCTTGACCAAGTCTTCGCGAATTTCCTTGTAGGTATCGAAGAACTGGGCCCATTTGGCAAATCCGCCGAGTTCGCCCACGGCGCGGAGCATAGCCACATGGGAAGCTGTGAGCAGTTCTACTTGGCGTTCCAGTTCCGCAATCCGGACATCCTTTTCAGCCATGTCCATCGCTGAACCGTCACGGGAGCGCTTGGCTAGGCGTTTACGCCAGCCTCGGAACTCATCCTGCTTGGCTTGGTAAAGCTCCAGCATCTTGGAGCGGGCAGGGTTGCGAGTGATGGACGAGGCCGCACTCAACGTGGAATGCAAGCGGGTCACAGCTCTGGCGCTAATGTCCTCATCGCGATCCAGCATTCCTTGCAGGATGCTTTCCATCTCTGAGTCGTAGGATTCTGGTTTTTCTTTGTCAGTCATCGAGAACACTCCGTGTTTTGGCAGGCAGCGATAGGTCAGGTCCGTCTGGGAATACAAGCTCTCCGGCCGGCGTAGCCAGCAATTGGCGAACAGCTTCCAATCGGATGGTCGCGTGGGCAATCTGGTTGTTGCGCCCCACTGAGCTCGAGGATCTTGACCTTGCTTCGGAGAGCGCTACTTGCAGTCTTCCCTCCAAGGTTTCAAGGTGGTGCCTATATTCCGGCATGTCGGTTGCCGTAAGGTGACGACAGCCCGCAAAGCACTCGAGGTTCTTGGGACAAGGATCCACGGTGAAGCTGTTGATGCAATGGCCGTAGGGCGTGGCATGGAAGCCATCAGACTCAGCCTTGAGGAAATCGAAGGCCGCCTCGTCGCCTTCTTCCTGCTGGATACGCTTGAACGAGGCCACCATCGGACCACTGGCCTTGCCTGCCTTGATGAGGCGGACGACGGTCGAGGCCTTCGAGCCTAGCGATGCTTCGACTTCTGCGGGTAATTCGATACTATCGAGTTCTTCCGCTAGGCTGCGGTGGTCGTATTCGTAGCTCTGGGCCACGCTGCGGCGATTGAAGCGCTTTGTGATAATGGTATCAGCCACGCCGAGCCGGAATAGCTCGGTGTTCTGCAAATGGCGCAAGGCATGAGATTTTAGAGTGAGCTTCCGGTCTTCATTTGTCGCACCATAGCGTTCGAACAGGCTTTCCCTATTTTCCTTTTCTTCACCAAGCGCAAGGCCCAACAGCCTTGTTTCTGGCATACCAACTGAGTAGTAGCGACCAATGTCGGTAATGCCATCATTACGCTCTTCAGCTAATGATCGCTTGGGTGTCAGGAAGAGCAGTTCCCACGTTTGCAATTCTCCGGATTGAAGCTTGAGTGACTTCAGGTCGGACAGTTTTGTCGGGACTGAATCAGCTAGATAGCGTTCGATCTCATCCACCCGCAGGAATACTTCCCCCCAAGACTTCCGCTTATCGGTGTATTCCGCACCAGACGCATGTCGAAGGGTAGGGCCGCTCTCTTTCACGCTGAGGCGATTGAAATACTGATACATGGCCATATCCAGTTTGTTAGATAGGGCTGGGGAATTGAACAACTCCTGCTGATAGCGGGCGAGCTCGTCCAGCACGACAGGGCTGAACTCCTGCCGGTAGCGGTTCACGAAATCATCGACCGTCTGGACGGGCATATGCAGCCAGAAGGGATTGCCAGTCAGACGCCCGTAAAGCTCTGTTACCGGCACCAAGTCGCTCGGTTGATACCATGGCAGCAGTCGGCCTGTCTGGACCTGCAAACGCAGCGTTTCTCGCAGCGGGGCTGTAATGCGTACTGCATCATCGAGGGTTTCGCTCAGGATTTCCGTGAACATTTCTGGAATGGGCTGGGCAGTCTCGAATAAGACAGTGCTGTCGGATTGCGCGGACTGCTGCTTCTCGGCAAAATGCCTCAGCAGCAGAGATCGGGAATAGCCACCAAGTTCCCCAGCAGGACGGCCGTTCGTGTCGTAGTAGTCTCGATAACGCTTCCAATCCGCAGGGAGTAGGATGGCTTCGCCGACCCGAAGGCCGCAGATGACCATAGTCTTCAGCGCTGCGAAACGCAGTGCATCTACGAATGACTTGGGGGGCTCCGTAAAGATGATTCGGATGATCTCCCAGAAAGCACGCTTCTCTGGCAGGCGCTCGGCCCGCTTGCGCTGCTCCAAGTCTTCCAGAAGCTGCTCCTTAGATTTACTCGCCCTAGACTTCCTTAAATTCGAACTTGCTAGCCTAGCGACAGAAACTGCCGGGTATAGAGGGCAAGCCTCTGCCAGATGGTTGGCATCGATGACGGTTTTCGTTACACCAAGCACCAAGTCAGCCAGCTTTCCGGAGGCCTGCGTCTCCTTGGCAATGGCCACAGCTTCCCGAATAACATCAGCCGTCAGCTGCCACGGCTCTAGGTCTCTGGCACAGGTGGCCAGCACTTTCAGGGGGCGGACAATATTCGAAGCCACATGTCTAGGAGTATTGCGACGGAAGAGCAACTGGTCGCAGGTTGCCGCCTTGATAAGAGATTGCCAGTTCTGGCTCAAAGCCGACTTAGGCAGGGTAAGTTCCCCTCGTTCAGCAAGTCGAGTATTGAGCAACTGAAGAGTCTTATCATCATGACCAAGGTCGCGCAGATAAATGACAGGGGGCAAGCCGCCGGCTGTTTCAGTCAGATTCCAGCCCTTATCAGTTTTGCCTTCGTCATCAAGTTCGAATTCCCAGTCCAGCCCTCTTTCTTTCGCCAGTGCCTGACCGTGCTGGATGAAGGTTGCTAAAGGCTCATGCATCCGGGGCCTCCAACTCGTTGATGACAGACTGGATGCTGGCAATAGTGCGCTTGAGCTGCATGAAGGCAGGGGAATCCCCATCGCCGCGGGATGATTCTGCGAAAAACTTCACGACAGAGCGCATGTCTTTCAACACCTGCTTATGCAGTTCGATATCGATCACCGGCATGAACTTCTGGCAGCCGTAACAAGAGGTGATGGGGTTGTATTGACAGGATGGCTGACCGGTCGTACACCCCCCAATGCCGGCTATCTGGATACCATGAGGCACGCCTGCTATCTGCTGGTCGCCTTTGAGCTGAGCTAGCTCTTCCGGGCTGATGAACTTCGCATGTGCAATCTTGGCCACATGCTGGTAAATCGGCGAGATGCCAAGAGCCTTATTGACCCGCTCTGCCTGATTGGGCGAGGAGGTGTAATAGACTAAGCAGGTCGAGATGTCAGAATGGCCCATGAATTCGGCCACTTCCTCCTGGCTGGCGCCGGCATCGACGAGACGCTGGGCAGCGGTGTGGCGCAGGTCGGTGGCTGAAACATCGGCACCTGTAATCTGCGAAGCCACTTTAACTATCAAGTGGGACATACCTTGGGCAGAATCCACGCCGAATAGGCGGTCAGCGCCCCCTCGACCTGCTTCCTTCTCTCTGCGGTAGAGTTCAGCAATGATGGGGGTCCACTCATGCTTAACCCTGCGCGTAAGAGGATAAGTTTTCGATTTGCTCCGCTGCTTAATCATTCTGAAGGTCAGATGAACGTAAAGCGCCCCCGTGCTATCTTCGTTCCAAGCCCTGACATCCCGCATTGCCAAGACAGCAATTTGGTAGGGACGCATTCCAAAGAGGTATGAGCAAAGCAGGGCACCGCCCTCAACCAGTTCTTGTCGGCTTGTGGCACTCTTCGCAGCTCGAGTAGCCAAATCATCCAGATAATGTGCGATGCGAGCCTCTTCTTCTACGGACAAAAACACATCCCCGGTGCGGACAGCTCTGTACTTATCCTGAGCGGGGAGGGGGAGGCCACCAATAAAGTCGTAGTAAGCGGGGGACCACCTACCAATAAAGTTGGCGCAAAGCATCCGGACCAACGCTTTCAGAGAGTCGAACACTTTTGTATGATGGCCATGGGTTCTCTCCTTAGCCCACCATTGGTTCATTTCATTAGGAGAAAGATCGACCAGGTTGGCTATGGTTTCCTCAGGAACCTTGCTAAACCATGAAAGCAAGTGGGTTACAGTTGAAGCTCGGTAGTCCTCGGCAATCAAATAAACGAACAAGTATTTCAGCAGCGCTCCGTATTCACGACCATAAGCCACAAACTCAATTGTGGTAGCTCTTCCTGCGTAGGTAACCTCCATCGTGTCCGATGAACTGAATTCTGGAATAGACCTTACCTTGTCATCAAAATCATCGTAATAGCGAACCACAGTCGGCAAACTTGGGAACTGTGCAAGCACTTCAGCAATTGCATTGCGTGGGGGCTTAATAGCCCACGCCGAATTTAATGCGGACGCTTTATTCATCATTTCGATTTCGGGATTGCATTCAGAATCGAAACACGGTCATCGAGGACGTTTGACCAGATGCCCGCAAGGCGGTCCTCGAAGACTGCTCGTGCATATTTCCGAGGCATATCTGATGTTCTTGACCAGCCAAAAAATGTCCTGAGTTTCTGCATCGCGAGGTTCATCTCAACACCTGAATCCAAGAGTTGGTTAAGACGAACTACGGCGCAGGTATGCCTGAGATCATGCGCTGTAACGGTGGACTTGCCCGTTCTATCCTCTAGCTCCTTAACGGTCTCTTTTGGAATTGCTTCTGACAACCGATTGAATAAGACCGACAGAGCTTCCATTGACAATGGGGTGTCTTTGGCAGAATTCAGCAGAAACGGGTGGTTTGCTTTTCCACGATAGTTTTCGGTGTATGTCTGAATAATCCTGGCTGTTAGCTCAGATACGGGCAATTGTCGCAAAGATGCCCTCGTCTTGATACTCGGACGGCTTGCCCTTGGATCCTCGACTTCTTCGTCGGCAGCGGTGATGTTAAGCCAATATCGTGTGCTTCCAGTCTTTAAGTCGATGGCACTTTTCACCGCATTCACGGGTTGTAGCAGTAACTCGCCACGTCTAAGACCCTGATGCAGAAGCATGATGAATGCGACGAACATCATCCATCTTGTTTTTACCCGCTTGAATGGGTTTAGCGCGGAGTCCGGATCGAGTATCTCGTAAAGCTTTTGCACTACATTGGCAGGCAAGGCTCTAAGCATTTCTTGTTTTTGTGCGCTCTGCACATGCAGTTGATTATAGAGAGTGCTAAGGTTTTGTATGCGTTTTAATGCCTCGGTTAAGGTTCCTTTGGTCCTGTCAGGCGGCAGCCAGGATATAACCGAAGTGGCAAATTCATAGACAGTTCGCCATTTGGCTTCATCGGCCGCGGTTCTATTAGGTTTGTTTCTCAAACTGACGAAGTAGCTTTCCAGTATCCCAGACAGAAGCTCGTAGTTAGGGTGGCCTAATGCATCGTCAAGAGCACCATCGCCATTCAGTTGTTCAGCGAATCGGTATAAATCTTCAATATGTCTGAGTTTGGCTATCCGGGTGTTATGCGAAAGATCACCCATGGACATTGCAGTCCATATCGACGCCCAATAGCGCGGCAGCAGGTTGTTGCCAATCAGAAGCGGTTCGTTAAGAACCTTGGGGATTCCAGAGGCGAAGTGTGTTTTAAGCATGTCCAAGGCTACCATATATGGCAACATATATAGGTGCATTCTAGACAACAAGCGTTGCTATCAGATATGTATTTTCACCATAAGAATAGCAACACTAAATTAACCACACTCAATTCGCATAATGTATATTATGTCAAATTTATTTGCGGGCTATCTCGCTCAAATAAATACGCTTAGTAATCCGAGGCTCGGTTGTGCTCCACTGAAATCTTGGCCAATAACTGGGTTTGCTCTTGTTTAAGCTGTGACCAGGAAAAACGCCATTCCCAGTTTCCAGAAGACTTGCCTGGGTAATTCATCCGGTGTTCACCACCCAGACCCAGCACATCCTGAAGAGGATAAATGACCATATTCGCCTGCGACGCAGACAAGGCGTTCATCATGTCCCACTGTATGGTTTGTCCACTTGTTTCCAAGTAATTCTGCAGAAATGCCTTTTCTTTATCCGAGGCGGAATTCCACCATCCGATGGCTGTGTCGTTATCGTGAGTGCCTGTATAGGCAATGGTATTCTCAATATAATGGTGCGGCAGAAAATGGTTGCTTTCATCATCGCCGAATGCAAACTGTAGCACCCTCATTCCAGGCAGGTGGTACTTGTCTCGCAGCTCAATCACATCTTGGGTAATAATTCCCAAGTCTTCCGCGATGATAGGCATGTCTCCCAGCGCAACTGCCAAAGCGTCGAATAACTTTTCTCCAGGCCCCTGCACCCATCTGCCATGAATGGCTGTCGGAGCGTTGGCAGGGATTTCCCAGTAGCTGGAGAAACCGCGAAAATGATCGATACGCACCAAATCGAAGCAGTTAAGCGCATGTTTTAACCTGGCGATCCACCAGGCAAAGCCAGTTTGTTCGTGAGCCTCCCAGTGATATAGCGGATTTCCCCATAGCTGCCCGGTCTCGCTGAAATAGTCCGGCGGCACACCCGCAACGACTGATGGGCTACCCTGCTCATCCAGTTCGAAGAGTTCCTGATGCGCCCAGACATCTGAGCTTTGAAACGCCACAAAGATAGGTACGTCACCTATGATGCGCACGCCTTTCTGGTGAGCATAGTTCCTCAACTTGGACCATTGGCGCGCAAAACACCATTGGCAAAATTTCCAGAATCCGATTTCGCCCGCACAGGAAGATGTCACCTCCTGCAACGCCTGCGCATCCCTGTTGGGGAATCCATTAGCCCATTGATTCCATGCGCAGCCTCCATGCCGTTCTTCCAATGTTTTATACAGCGCAAAATCATCCAGCCAATATGCCTCCGTTCGGCAGAATTCATGATATTCCACATGTGTTGCAGTGGACGCGAAGAAAGCTTGGGCTGCCCGGCGCAAACGTTGCATGCGAAAAGGTATGACCAGCGCAAAATCGACCGCGCCTTCCCGGAAGTCCTGATGGGGGAGCAGATCCTCCTGTTTGAGCCAGCCACATTCGCCCAATTCGACCAGATCAATCATCAACACATTCCCGGCGAATGCAGAACTGCTCATGTAAGGTGAATTGCCTGGGCCAATTTCTCCCAGTGGCAGGACTTGCCAGTATTTCTGGCGTGCACTCTTCAGCCAATCAATAAATCTGTAAGCATCTCGACCAAGGTCGCCCGAACCGTACGGTCCGGGGAGAGAGCTGGGATGTAGCAGGATGCCGCTGCCGCGTTCAGTTATCATGAAGGTGTTCTGTTGGTCGAAGAGAGTGCCGTCACGGCTTGTCGGATGCGCGCCGCATTGCGCCACCCGATTCAGGGTGCCCTCCTCCCTTGCTGATCGGTTCCGCGAGAGTTAACGGAGCTGGCACTTTGAGCAAGTTGTATAGCTCGGCGAGATTATGGCGGAACAGTTGATCGAAACTGGCGACTGACTGCGAAGGATTGTAGTCGCCGAACCACCAGAACCAGTCCGAGCTTTCGCATGAGCAGAGCTGCTTTTCTGCGGCTGCCTGCTCGGCTTCGCTCAGGCGCCCGCTGGAGGTCACCATGTCGTAACTTTGTTTTGCAACACACAGCATGTCCCAAGCGCGATTCTTGTCTGGGGAACCGATCCAAGTGGAAAAATTGCCGTACACCCAGCTGCCTGCGGCGACATTTCCCAAGATGCGTGTATGTGCTGTGTCAGTGAGCGAGTGTGCGGTGCTGGCCTTGGCCTGCAAATAATCGGAAAAAGTCGTGGTACGTATTTGTGCATGTATTTCGAGATCGGAATAAAGCTGATCGAGAAAATAGAAGCCATTATATGGGTAGTATTCCCAGGCATTCTCTCCATCCAGTATTACGCTTGCTATCGGTGTCTCGTCACTGGGTGCCTGTTGCGCTATTTCCTCGAGCTGATTGATGAAATGATGAGCCGCATCCTTGCCGTGCCAGCGTGAATACTCAAATCCGATCAGGTCGGACAGCCGATCGTCGCGGAAAAAACAATGCAATCTGTTCCCGGTTTTACCCGTTTGATACGGTCGATAAAGATACTGTTCGCGAGGCGGCATGCTCTGCCCTGCTTTGTGCAGGCTGTTGACCAATACAGCCTCGCCACTGGCGACCCAGTGGCATTCTTCGTCAGCAAACACCTCAAGCGCTTCGGTGGAAATCGAGCCTTCGGCCGGCCACATGCCATAAGGTGCCTTGCCGAAGCGTGCACGGTGGCTTTGCTTCGCCAGTTTTACATGCGCAGCAAATCTCAATTTACCCTTTGGGTAATGAGGCGATTTGGGCAAGGTGATGTCGGGCCATGCATCCTTGGCGCTGGCGAAGTCGATCAACAGCGGCGCAAGGGGGTGATAATGCGGCGTGGATGAAAGTTCGATCTGCCCTGAATCGGCCAGTCTTTTATAGCGCGGGATGATATCGCCGATAAGCTCTCCGATCAGATCGAGCAATTGGCGGCGATCCTGATAGCTGAAGCCTTCTGCCTTGGTCATCAGACTCACCACCAGTTTGTGTTCCCGTCTGACGCTTTCACCGCACCAGACCAAGTGATACCAGGTAAGCAAGTCCGCCATATACTGCCCAGACAAATAGGACAATGCAACCTCCCCATCGGCCTGCAAGCGGTTGAACAACTCCAGTAAGCGCATATAGGCCGGATAAGGCGCAATCATCTTGGTATGGTTGCCACGGAAACAGGCTTCCAACGCCAGCTTCAATTGTTCGGGGGATAGCTGGCAGAAATTTTCATGCGCCAGTAAGCGTAGCAAAGGATCGCGCAGCTGCCCGGTTGCAAACTGATCGGTATAGTCTTCGATCTGATCCAGCAGGACAGGAACAAAGTTGACCACTGCATGCACCTTGGGATGACGCTCCAGATGATAGGCCATATCAGTGTAGTCTTTAATCGCATGCAGATAAGTCCACGGCAATACAAAGTCGCCCGTAGCATAGTCACGGTAGTCCGGCTGGTGCATATGCCAGAGGAATACCAAATCTACCGATTTTTTCATTTGAGCAATTTCCTGACCGTCGGTGGCTGAATGCACTCAACGGATACTGTGTATCTTTTGTCCGAGCATTTCCGGGGTAATCAGCGTCACGCCATTTGCGCTGACGTGAAAATGCTTGCGATCCTCTTCCGGATTAATCCCGACTTGCAATCCATCCGGGATCCGGCAATTCTTGTCGACAATGACACGTTTCAGCGTGACATGGCTGCCAATATCGACATTGGGTAATAACACCGAGTCTTCGATGTCGCAATGTCCGTCCACGCGTACATTGGAAAACAGCAGCGAACGGCGCACCGTCGAGCCGCTGACTATGCATCCGCCGGAAACCAGCGAGTCTATCGCCATGCCGCGGCGGTCTTCATCGTCAAATACGAATTTGGCAGGTGGCAGCTGTTCCTGATGCGTCCAGATTGGCCATTCCTGGTCGTACATATTCAAATCGGGGAGAACCTTGGTCAACTCCATGTTCGCTTCCCAATAGGCATCAATGGTTCCCACGTCACGCCAGTACGGCTCATGCCCATATTCCTTGCCAACGCAACTAAGTTCGAAGCTATGTGCAAAGACGCGATAGTTGGCCACCATGTGCGGGATCAAGTCCTTGCCAAAATCGTGACTGGAGTGCGGATCGTCCGCATCGCGTATCAATTGCTCGAACAGGAAGTCCTTGTTGAACACATAAATGCCCATGCTGGCCAGGGATTTTTCCGGTTTCCCGGGGATCGCATCCGGTTGCGCAGGTTTCTCTGAAAACTTGACGACACGTGACTGTTCATCCACACCCATCACCCCAAACGCAGTTGCATCGGCGATCGGTACTTCCAGACAAGCCACGGTCATGTCCGCCTTGTTCTCCACATGAAAGGCCAGCAGTTTGCCGTAGTCCATTTTGTAGACGTGATCGCCTGCAAGGATCAGCACAAAATCGGGGTCAGCCTCGCGAAGAATGTCGATATTCTGGAATACCGCATCGGCGGTACCCTGATACCAGTGCAACTCATCCACGCGCTGTTGTGCCGGAAGCAGGTCTATATGTTCGCCGAATTGGCCGTTGAGGAATGACCAGCCGCGCTGGATGTGCTGGATCATGCTATGCGCTTTATATTGGGTCGCCACGCCGATGCGGCGGATACCCGAATTTACACAGTTGGACAGCACGAAGTCGATGATGCGGAACTTTCCGCCAAACGGGACGGCAGGCTTGGCACGCCAATCGGTGAGCTGGTGCAGACGGCTGCCGCGGCCTCCGGCCAGCACCATCGCATAGGTATTCTTGGTGAGTCGACTGACAAAACGCGAGACGGTCGCGCCATTGGCGGTGTGGTATTTCCTGTGAACATAATTCAATGCCCCCCCCTTTACATCGGTATGGCGACGCATTGGAATGTTCGGACCACCTTCCTTGCCGTCTTGCTCAGAACCCATTAGCTCTCTCCCCGTTATCTTGGCTTTGTTCAGGTATTATCGTTTACAATTCGTCCAATACACAAGAACTATAGGGGAGCGCGGTGACGGCACTGAACACATTGATAGAATCGCTGCTGCATGCCCGGCTCCATGACCCGTTCGCCCTGCTTGGCCCGCACCGCAAGGGTGGTGGGTGGGTGATACGTGTCTATGAACCGTTTGCGACCGGAGTCGAGTTGCTGGGCGAATCCGCCAGCCCCTTCATGCGCACGAACACATCAGGAATATTCGAGTGGCATGGCAGTCATGAGCCTGCACGCCCATACCGGCTGCGGGTGCATTACGGCGATGTCGCTCACGACAAATTCGACCCTTACCAGTTCCCCCCTCACCTTTCCCAGCAGGATTTGTATCTGTTCGGCGAAGGCAAGCTGCGCCAAGCCTACCGTATGCTGGGTTCGCATGCGGTTGAAATCAATGGTGTGGCGGGCGTGCGATTTGCCGTATGGGCACCGAATGCAGAGCGCGTCAGCGTGATCGGCGAATTCAACAACTGGGATGGGCGCATCCACCTTATGCGCTCGCATGGGTCGAGCGGCGTTTGGGAGCTGTTTATTCCCGGAATCAAACAGTGTGCGCTATACCGCTACGAGATCAGGAACCGGGCCTCAGGCCACCTGCTGACCAAGACCGATCCCTACGCGCAAGGATATGAGCTGCGCCCCGGTACGGCGGCGCTCGCCGCCTCGCCTCACCAACACCGCTGGCAGGATGACGAATGGATGCAGCGGCGCGAGCAATGGGATTGGCTGCACGGCGCAATCAACATCTATGAAGTGCATGCAGGCTCCTGGAAGCGCCATCCGGACGGCCGTTTTTATACTTACAGCGAGCTGGCTAGCGACCTGGTGCCTTACGTCAAAGGCATGGGCTATACCCACATCGAACTGATGCCGGTATCCGAACATCCGCTGGATGAGTCCTGGGGTTATCAGGCGACCGGCTATTTCGCCGCAACCAGCCGGTTTGGCTCTGCCGACGAGTTGCGCCATCTGATCGACACCTGCCATCAGGCCGGCATAGGCGTGTTCCTGGATTGGGTTCCGGCGCACTTTCCACAGGACAGTTGGGCGCTGGCGCGTTTTGATGGCACCGCACTGTACGAGCATGAAGACCCACGCCTGGGCTTCCATCAGGATTGGGGCACGCATATTTTCAATTTCGGGCGCAACGAGGTTAAAAGCTTTTTGCTGTCCAGCGCGCATTTCTGGCTGTCTGAATTCCACTTCGACGGTCTGCGCGTGGATGCGGTCGCCTCGATGTTGTACCTGGATTATTCGCGCAAGGCCGGAGAATGGATACCGAATAAATACGGTGGTCGTGAAAACATCGAAGCAGTGGAGTTTCTGCGCGAGATGAACATCATGGTGCATGATGAATTCCCCGGAGCGCTGACGATGGCGGAGGAATCCACAGCCTGGCCGGGCGTATCGCGCCCTGTCTATCTCGGCGGCCTGGGATTTTCGATCAAATGGAACATGGGCTGGATGAACGACACGCTGGGTTATTTTCATCACGATCCGGTGCATCGCCGCTACCATCACAACGAGCTTACGTTCGGCCAGCTGTACGCCTACACCGAAAACTTTGTGATGCCGTTTTCGCATGACGAAGTGGTGCATGGCAAAGGCTCTCTGTTATCCAAGATGCCCGGCGATGCCTGGCAGAAATTCGCCAACCTGCGCTTGTTGCTTACCTATCAGATGACCAGCCCCGGCAAGAAACTCAACTTCATGGGCAACGAAATCGCCCAGGGCCGCGAATGGCAATCGAAGTGGGAACTGGAATGGTGGCAATTGGGAATAGAGATGCATAAAGGCATGCAGAATCTGGTGCACGACCTCAACCAGCTCTACCGCAACCTGCCGGCGCTGCACGACCTCGACTTCCAGCATGAAGGCTTCGACTGGATAGACTGCAACGATGCGGAAAAATCCGTGCTCTCATACCAACGCCGCGCCCGGGACGGCTCCAGGGTCGTGGTGGCACTGAACCTGACGCCGGTGCCGCGCAAGCGCTACCGTATCGGGCTGCCGCTGCACACCGGCTACCGCGAGGTACTGAACAGCGATTCGCAATACTACTCGGGCAGCAATATGGGTAACGCCGGCTTGATCCAGGCCGAGGCCATGCCTTGGATGGGCCTGCCCTACTCGGCCGAAATTGTGCTGCCGCCTCTGGCGGGCGTCATTCTGGTCGCGGAGGTCTAGCCGCTGTTTCGAAAGCAGGCTGCACACAAAATTCGCATCCATCACCGAAACGATCCACCATGTCCAAACTTATCGAATCCAAAGCCTGGCAAGCACTGCGCACCCACTACCAAGAGGTTCGGCCTCTGCACATGCGGCAGTTGTTCAGCGACGATCCGGGGCGTTTTGACAAATTCTCGCTGCAACTCGACCGGCTTTTTTTCGATTATTCGAAAAATCGCATCAACCAGAAAACGATCGAGCTGCTGGTGACGCTGGCTGAACAGGCCGAACTGCCGGCGGCGATCGCACGGATATTCGACGGCGCAAAGATCAACTTCACCGAACATCGTGCCGTGCTGCACACCGCGCTGCGCAACCGTTCCGGACGTACAGTCCAGGTCAATGGCAAAGATGTCATGCCCGATATACGGCGCGTACTCGGGTTGATGCGCCGCTTCTCCGATGAGGTCCGTTCCGGCCGGCATCTGGGTCATACCGGCAAGGCGATACGCGACATCGTCAACATCGGCATCGGCGGCTCGGACCTGGGGCCGCTGATGGTCTGCGAAGCGCTGAAACCCTATGGCAGCGAGCAGCTGCATGCGCACTTCGTTTCCAACATCGACGGCACTCACCTTGCCGAAACGCTGAAAAAGCTGAACCCGGAAACCACGCTGTTCATCGTCAGCTCCAAGACATTCACCACTCAGGAAACATTGACCAACGCCCGCTCGGCACGCGCCTGGTTGCTCGAAAAGCTGGGTGACGAACAAGCCGTGGCCAAACACTTCGCGGCGGTTTCGACGAACCTTAAAGCCACCGGGGAATTCGGTATCGCCCCGCACAATGTGTTCGAGTTCTGGGACTGGGTCGGTGGCCGTTATTCGCTGTGGTCGGCGATCGGATTACCGATCGCGTTGTACCTGGGCATGGACAGGTTTGAAGAGCTATTGTCCGGCGCGCATGCGATGGACGAGCATTTCCGCAGTACGCCGCTGGACAAAAACATGCCGGTGCTGATGGGCTTGCTCGGCATCTGGTACGACAACTTCTTCGGTGCGGAATCGAATGCCGTGTTCCCGTACGATCAGTATCTGCATCGCCTGCCCGCCTATCTGCAGCAGCTGGACATGGAAAGCAACGGCAAGCGCGTGGATCGCGACGGCAAGACAGTAGACTACGCGACCGGCATGGTGATGTGGGGCGAGCCCGGCAGCAACGGGCAGCATGCCTTTTACCAGCTGATCCATCAGGGTACCCGGATGATCCCGGCCGATTTCCTTGCACCGTTGCACAGCCACAACCCGATAGGCGAGCATCACGCGATCCTGCTCGCGAACTGCTTCGCGCAGACCGAGGCATTGATGGTCGGCAAGACCGAGGCGGAAGCACGCGCCGAATTGATCGCACAGGGGTTGCAGGGCGCCGAACTGGAAGCCTTGTTGCCGCACAAGGTCTTCCCCGGCAACAGACCGACCAACACGCTACTGTTCGACCGCCTTGACCCGCACATGCTGGGGATGTTGATCGCGCTCTATGAGCACAAGGTGTTCGTGCAGGGCATCATATGGAACATCAACTCCTTCGACCAATGGGGTGTAGAGCTCGGCAAACAACTGGCCGGAAAAATCCTGCCGGAACTGCGCGATGCCGCTGTGGAAAATCCGCACGACGCCTCGACCCGCGGCCTGATCGCTTATTTTCGTCAGCACCGCTAGGCCGCATCATCGCTGACCTGCCCACACAAACCCTGCGCGCCGTATTCGGCTATGCCGCTTTTCGCGGTGAGCAGCAGGCCATAGTCGAACACGTCGTTGCCGGGGGCGATGCGCTGGTGCTGATGCCCACCGGCGGCGGAAAGTCGCTGTGCTACCAGATACCCGCGCTGCTGCGCCCCGGCGCGGGCATCGTGGTATCACCGCTGATCGCACTGATGCAGGATCAAGTCGATGCGCTGTGCCAGCTCGGTGTGAAAGCCGCCTTCCTCAACTCCAGCATCAACGCCGATGCCGCTCGCGACGTGCAAGGCCGCTTGCTGCGCGGCAAGCTCGATCTGCTCTATGTTGCCCCTGAGCGCCTGCTGATGCCTGGCTTCCTCGCACTGCTGGAGCAGGTGCAAGAACATGCCGGGCTGGCCCTGTTTGCAATCGACGAGGCTCACTGCGTATCACAGTGGGGACACGACTTCCGTCCAGAATACCGCGGGCTGATCGTGTTGCACGAACGCTTCCCTGCGGTGCCGCGCATCGCGCTGACCGCAACTGCGGATGCGCCGACGCGCGGCGAAATCGTCGAACGTCTGGCGTTGGAGCAGGCACGGCAGTTCGTTTCCAGCTTCGACCGAGCCAACATCCGCTACCGTGTCACCCAAAAAAACAATGCGCGCCAGCAACTGCTGACCTTTCTGGAAACCGAACATCCAACCGATGCGGGCATCGTGTATTGCCTGTCGCGCAAGAAGGTGGATGAAACCGCCGCCTGGCTGAAAGAGCGCGGCTGGGATGCGCTGCCCTATCACGCCGGCCTGGATGCCGCGACGCGCAGCAATCATCAGAGCCGCTTCTTGCGCGAAGAAGGCGTGGTGATGGTCGCGACCGTCGCGTTCGGCATGGGCATAGACAAACCCAACGTGCGCTTCGTCGCCCATCTCGACCTGCCGAAAAGCATGGAAGGCTATTATCAGGAAACCGGACGTGCCGGGCGCGACGGACTGCCCGCCAACGCTTGGCTGGCCTATGGCCTGGGGGATGTGGTGTCGATGCGATCGATGATAGACAGCGGCGAAGCACCCGAAGAGCGCAAGCGGCTGGAACGGCAGAAACTGGATGCGCTGCTCGGCTACTGTGAATCCACCACCTGCCGTCATCAGACCCTGCTGCGCTATTTCGGCGAAGCACATGCTGGCAATTGCGGTGCTTGCGACAACTGCCTGGAACCCGTGGATACTTGGGATGCGACCTTGGCCGCACAGATGGCTTTGTCATGCGTATACCGTACCGGACAACGCTTCGGCGCGGGACACTTGAGCGACGTGCTGATGGGCAAGACCACCGAACGGGTCGAAAAATTCAATCATCACACGCTTTCCACCTTCGGCATCGGCAAGGAACTGAATGCCGCGCAATGGAGCAGCGTATATCGCCAGCTGGTGGCGGGTGGTTTTCTGGAAGCAGACAGCGAAGCCTACGGCGGACTCAGGCTCACTGCAGCCGCGCGCCCTATCCTGCGTGGCGAGCAACCGGTATGGCTAAGGCGCGATGCCGACCCCGTTAAACGCAAGACACAACGTGCCGAACGCAATGCCAAATCACGCGAACCCTTTGCTGGCGCGAATGACGACCCGCTGTGGCTCGCGCTCAAGGCCAAGCGCACCGAACTCGCCCGCGAACAGGGTGTGCCCTATGTCATCTTTCACGACAGCACGTTGCTGGACATGCTCAACCGCCGCCCCGCGACGCTGGATGAACTGGCGCAGGTCAGCGGTGTCGGTCAGGTCAAATTGGAACGCTATGGGAATGAGTTTCTGTGGGTGTTAAAAGAAACGGCCCTGTAATTACTCATGCTGTGCCGCATAAATCGGCGATTAAAGCTTGGTGAATTGGCCAAATGCGCAGCTGAAAATCATCACCGCCGCTGCGCGCATCAATTGTTGCGATGCTCAGCTCTCTGCGAGAGCACCTTCCGATAAACCTCAAGGTAGGCCGCAGCACTGGTCTGCCAACTGAAGTCCTTGGCCATACAGTTCTTGCGCAGGATTTTCCAGTGGGGCTGATCGAAATACATCGAGACTGCACGGCGTATCGCGGCATGGAGATTGTCGGCATCCATGTCGCTGAACACGAAGCCGCTGGCCGTGCCATCCTTGAGCGATTCCGGCGTGCAGTCCACCACTGAATCGGCCAGTCCTCCGGTGGCATGGACGATAGGTGGCGTGCCATAGCGCTGACTATACATCTGGTTCAGGCCGCAGGGCTCAAAGCGCGATGGCATAACGAAGATATCGGCGCCAGCTTCGATCTGGTGCGACAGTGCCTCGTCGAACCCGATTGTGGCCGCGATCCTGCCGGGATAACGGTGGGACAATGCGCGCGCAGCCTCCTGCAGCGCAGCCTCACCACTCCCCAGCATGGCCAGCTGCACCGGCAGTTCCATCAGCCTGGGCGCGATCTCCAGCAGCAGATCCACCCCCTTCTGATAAGTGAAACGGCTGACTACGCCGAGCAATGGCAAGCCGGACTCCAACCCCAAACCCATACGGTTTTGCAATGCCCGCTTGTTGAGTGCCTTGCCGAACATCCGCGCGTGGCTGTAGTTGTTGGTCAGATAGCGATCGGTAAGCGGGTTCCACTCCGCGGTATCTATGCCGTTCAATATCCCGGTCAGTTGCGCGCTGCGCAGGCTCAACAAGCCTTGCATGCCGAAGCCCAGTTCTTCCTGTTGGATCTCCTTGGCGTAGTTCGGGCTGACGGTGGTGATATGGTCGGAGTAGAACAGGCCGGCCTTGAGGAAGGACAGGTTGCCGTAGAACTCCACCCCCTCGACACTGAAGCAGCTGGCTGGCAGGCCCAGTTCGGTGATTATCTCCGCCGGGAAATTGCCCTGAAAGGCCAGGTTATGGATGGTGATCACCGTTGGAGCGCCGCCAGGGATGAAATGCAAATAGGCCGGGGCCAGTCCTGTCTGCCAGTCGTTGCAGTGCAGCAGATCGGGGCGCCAGGACAGCGGTGTCTCGGCGCTGGCCAGCAAGGCCGCGACGCGCGACAGCAGGCCGAAACGCAAGGCGTTGTCCGGCCAATCCTGTCCGGCGGTATTCTGATACGGGCCACCCTCGCGCTGATACAACACGGGGCAATCCAGCACCAGCAGCGGAACGTGGTTCGCCATCGTGCCGGACAACAGCCGTGCGGCGGGCAGGCCCGCCCAGCGGTCGAAGCTGGCGACGACTTTGTGCGGCCCCAGTTGTTCCAGCACCTTGGGATAACCCGGCAGCAATATCCGCACATCCACACCGCTGCGGTGCAAGGCGGCGGGCAGCGCACCGCTGACATCGGCCAGACCGCCGGTCTTGATCAGGGGTGCGACTTCGGAAGTCGCGAACAGGACTCTCAGCTTGCTCATGTTTGCACCTGCTATAACCAGCGCATCAAGCCAAGCTCGAACGGATGTGTCAGCGTCTCGTTATAGGGATAAACACGAATGCGATATTCCAGTTTTCCGCACAATTCCGGTTCGACCTCCAGAGCGAACAGGGTTTCACCGGCCTCGTTGTCAGTGCCGGTCGCCTCGAAATGATAACGGCGCTGCTGTTTCATGTTGTGTCGTTTGGTCTGCAGCCCCAGCAACATCTCGACTACCACGTCGCCCGGGCTCAATCCGTTCAGGTTGACGCCGACCTGAAACTGCAATTTATCGCCGAATCTGATTTCGCCGATGGCCGTATCCAGCCTGCGTATCGTCACGCCATGCCAGGACTGGCGGACCTTCGCCTTCCACACCGCCATCGTGCGGGAATTTTCAAATTGATTCTGTTTGTACAGCCGATATTGCTTGCTGGCCGGCAAATAGCACTTGGCCAGATATTCGCCCACCATGCGCTTGGAGTTGAAGCGCGGCATGATCGTCGCCATCGAACGCTTGGACATCTTCACCCAGTTCGGCGAGAAGCCCATCTTGCCATGGTCGTAGTACAGCGGCACCACCTGGTCTTGCAACAGTTCATAGAGCGTGCTGGTTTCCTCGCGGGTGCGCACCTCTTCGCTCAGCATTTCAGACACCGGCTTGATCGCCCAGCCGTTCTTGCCATCGTAACTTTCGCCCCACCAGCCATCCAGCACGGAAAGATTGATCGTGCCGTTCAGTCCTGCCTTCATGCCCGAGGTACCGCTGGCTTCCAGCGGATATAGCGGATTGTTCAGCCACACATCCACACCGGCGACCAACTTGCGCGCCAGCGCCAGATCATAGCCTTCGACCATCAGGATCTTGCCGATGAACTCCGGCATCTTGGAGATCTGCGTGATGCGGCGAATCAGATCTTGGCCGGGAATGTCCGCCGGGTGCGCCTTGCCGGCAAAGATGAATACGGCCGGACGTTGCTCGTTGTGCAGAATCTCGCGCAACCAGTCGAGATCGCCGAACAGCATCGTCGCGCGCTTGTATGTGGCGAAACGGCGCGCAAAACCGATCGTCAGGATATTCGGGTTTTCCGGGTTGACGTATTTCAGCAGGCGATCCAGATGCGCCTCGGAACCGTGGTTGCGGAAATGTTGCGCACTGATGCGCTCGCGCACCATGTTCAGCATCTTGGCTTTCAGAGATTGCCGAACGCTCCAGAACAAATGGTCGGGAATGTCATCGACCCTCTCCCAGAAGGACACGTCGTTCATGCGTGCGCTCCATTCCGAGCCGAGATGTCGTTCCAGCACCTCTATCCATTCCGTGGCCAGGAAGGTCGGCGCATGCACGCAGTTGGTGACATAGGTCATCGGGTTTTCGTCGTGCTCGATCTCTTGCCACATATCGCCGCAGATATTCGAGGATACATCGCCGTGGATGCGCGACACGCCGTTGTGGAAACGCGTGCCGCGTATCGCCAGTGCAGTCATGTTGAATTCGGAGCTGTTCCGGTTGCGCCCCAGTGCGAGAAACTCGTCGCGGCTCAATTTCAGCCCCGGGTAATACGCCTCGAAGTAGGCCTGCATCATGCCTTCGCTGAAGTGGTCGTGCCCGGCCGGAACCGGTGTGTGCGTCGTGAATATCGTGTTGGCCGAGACATTTTCCAGTGCGGCGGCAAAGTCCAAACCCTCGTTGCTGATCTTCTGCCGGACACGCTCCAGCACCAGAAATGCGGCATGGCCTTCGTTGATATGCCACACGCTGGGCTTCAGCCCCAGTTCATGCAGCGCGCGCACGCCTCCGATACCCAGCACGATCTCCTGTTCCATGCGCATCACCTTGTCGCCGCCGTACAGGCGGTGCGTGATGTCGCGGTCATGCGCATTGTTGCTTTCCAGGTCGGTGTCCAGCAGATACAGCGTGATATGCCCTATCCTGGCCTGCCATATCTTGATGTTCAGTTTTCGGTTCGGCAGATCGACCGAGGTGTAGGCCTCGCTGCCATCGGAGCGCTTGGCTGGCGTGATCGGCAAATCGTCAAAGTGCGAATCGCTGTTGGTGGCGATCTGGTTGCCCTCGCCGTCTATCGTCTGGTGGAAATATCCCTGGCGGTACAACAGTCCGATGCCAACGAACGGCAGGCGCAAGTCGCTCGCGGCCTTGCAATGGTCGCCGGCCAGGATGCCCAAGCCGCCGGAATAGATAGGAAAGCTTTCATGGAAGCCGAATTCGGCGCAGAAATAAGCGATCAGGTCATCCTTCTGCAACCAGTCCGCCCCTCCGCTGGGCAGGCGATGGTCATGGTAGGTATCGTAGGCCGCCAGCACACGGTTGAAATTACCGATAAATACCTGGTCTTCCGCGGCTTCCAGCAGCAGGCGTTCATCGACGCGCTTTAAAAATGCCTTGGGGCTTTGTCCGGTTGCCTTCCACAGGCCCGGATGCAGACGCGCGAACAGCGCTCGGGTAGGACGATCCCAGCTATACCAGAGATTATTGGCTAACTCTTCAAGACGGGCCAAGCGCGCGGGAATTTTTGGGCGCACTTGTAAAACATAGGGAGTGCCTTTTTCCATGTGTGCAATAGTCGGTGAGTAGTCTAAAAATTTTGGCTGTTATCCGCTGCGGATTATAGCCGATGCAGGTTGGTTTAACGGCCATTGGCAATCTGAATGTTTCTCGCCCGAACATGAAATGTTAAAAGCCCGGACAGGCCGCACGATCCAGATGCCACTCCGCACCGGGAATACGCGCTGCAGGCAACGCCTTGCCCCGGCATATCTGTTCGAGCGCATCGCGCTTGCCCGCTCCGGCGACCAGGAATATTTTTTGGCGAGCCGCATTCAATGTGGCAAGGCCCAGCGTCACCCTCTCTGCCGGCGGCTTGGGCGCATCGTATACCGGCACGACCGGTTCCAGGCTTTCAGTGGCCGGATTGTCCGGGAACAGGCTGGCAGTGTGTCCATCTTCCCCCATGCCCAGCAACACCAAGTCGAGGCGTGGAGAGTCTTCCAGCAACGCCGCGTAACCGAGCGCGGCCTGATGTGCGCCCAACTCGGCCGGAATGTGGTGAATATTGCCCTGGGGGATGTCGATAAAATCCAGCAGTGCCTGTTGTGCCATGCTGTCGTTGCGTTGCGGATCCCCCTGTGGCAAGCAGCGCTCGTCACCGAGATAAATCTGCACATGCGCCCAGTCGATTTCCAGCCCACGCAGTTTTTGATAGCAATGGCGCGGTGTCTCGCCGCCCGCCAGTGCCAGGTGGAATGCCCCACGCGCGGTTATCGCAGCGGAAGCTGATGCGGCGATACGCTGCGCAACCGCGGCGCTCAACGCTTGCAAGTCGTCGTGCACGACAAGCTGTTGCGCATGGAGAGCCTCTTGAGCGCGGAGTTGCTGGGCGAAATTCAGGGCGAGACTCATGCTATCTGCGGGCCAGCTGTGCAGCACGCAAGGCCGGGCCAAACAGCGCTGCTCTATCGTTCAGGATCACCTTGACCGGCATAACCTCCAGCAGCGGGCGCATCCGGCCCTTGTGCAAAAAGGCTGCAATGAATCCCCCCCGTTGCAATAGCGGCAAGATCTTGGGCGCGATCCCTCCGCCCAGATAGAGGCCGCCACGGCTCATGATCTTCAGCGCAAGGTTGCCTGCCTCAGCGCCATACAGGCGCACAAAACGATCCAGGGTTTCGATGCAGAGCGGATCGCGCCCCGACAGCGCCGCGTTCGCGATTGCGGCGGCAGCATCCCCATTGCGCATCTCTTCGATCAGCCATGGTGGTGCTTCAGCCTGACGATAGCGACACAGAAATTCGTGCAAGCTGACGATCCCCATTCCGGAGACGACCCGCTCCCAGCTGACATGAGCATGTTGCTGCTGCAGGCAGCGCTGCAAGGCTGTTTCCAGTTCATCCCCGGGGCTGAAACTGGCATGACCGCCCTCGGTCGCAAAAGGATGATGCTGCTGCCCATCCCAATACAATCCCGCCTCACCCAGACCGGTCCCGGCCGCGATCACCGCCATATTGCCTGCAGCCTGCGGCGCGCCGGCCTGCAAGATCGCCAGGTCGTCGGCATGCAATGCGGGCAAACCGCATGCAGTGGCTTCGAGATCGTTGAGCAGCGTGCACGTGGTAAAGCCGAAGCGCTGCGCCAGACGGTCTGCATCGATATGCCACGGCAGATTGGTGGTTTGCGCCATCCTCCCCCGCACCGGGCCGGCTATGCCGAACGCCGCATTGCAGCGTGTATGCCGGCCGGCAAGAAAATCGTCGAGCAACAGTTCGAATTGAGCGTAGTCCCGGCTTGGGTAGCTGGCTTCATGCGCGATCCGCACTTGGGTTCCTGAGACTTCGACCAGCGCCAATCGGGTCTTGGTGCCACCGATATCGCCTGCGAGAATAAGACTCACGGGTTCACCTCGAGTTTTTCGCTCTGGCGGCTCTGCAACACAAGATGCCCCCGATCACTGGCAGACGGATGCTGGATGGCCATCGATCAGTAGGCTTGGATATGCGAGCCATCCAGATTCAGCGAGTGGCGCCAGAACTGGTCGTCGCGGTCGAACAGGCGGTAGGTGCCGCGCGGCCCCCAGCTGCCTGCCTGGTAGCCATTGATGAAGTCGCGCTCCATCGCCCAGACCTTGAGGATGGGATCGACCACGCGCCAAGCGCCCTCGACCTCGTCGATGCGCAGGAACAGGGAGTGATCGCCCTGCATCACGTCCAGCAACAGGCCCTCGTAGGCATCGTAATCCTGATCGCTCTGCTTGCGATAAGTCGCATCCAGGCTGATCGCGCGGGTATGCAAATCCAGGCCCGGCACCTTGACCTGCATTTCCATTTTCAGGCAATCGTTCGGCTGGATGCCGAGCATGATCCAGTTCGGCTGAGGCGGGCCGGTGCGGGTATGGCGCAGCAAGTCCTGCGGCGGCGTCTTGAAACGGACGCAAATCGCAGAGCTGCCTTCGGCCATGCGTTTGCCGGTGCGCAGATAGAAGGGCACGCCTGCCCAGCGCCAGTTATCCACGAACAGCTTCAGCGCCGCATAGGTTTCGGTGGTGCTATCGGGCGCAACGCCCGGCTCTTCCAGATAACCGGGCACCACCTTGCCGTCTATGCTGCCGCTGGTGTATTGGCCGCGGAACGCATGGGCATGCACCGCGTTCTGGGTGATCGGTCGTATCGCGCGCAACACCTTCACTTTCTCGTCGCGCAGATGTTCCGCCGACATCGTCACCGGCGGCTCCATCGCCACTAACGCCATCAGTTGCAGCATGTGGCTCTGGATCATGTCGCGCAAGGCTCCTGCGCCCTCGTAATAGTCGGCACGCCCCTCCACGCCCAGCGTCTCGGAATGCGTGATCTGCACATGGTCGATGTAGTGATGGTTCCACAACGGTTCCAGCAACAGGTTGGCGAAACGAAACACCATCACGTTCTGCACCGTGCCCTTGCCGAGATAGTGGTCGATACGGTAGATCTGCGGCTCGTTCAGATGGCGGTACAGACTTGCCTGCAGCGTCTGCGCACTGAGCAGGTCATAGCCGAACGGTTTTTCGATCACGACACGGCGCCAGCCGTGCTTCTCCTGGAGCAAGCCGACGTTGCCCAGATGTTCGACGATTTTGGGGAACTCGGATGGACGCACCGACATGTAATACATCACATTGCGCGGGAATTTCGCATCGCCCTCCAGCAACTGCTGCAAGCGGGCATAGGCGGAATCTTCCCCGGGCGGAATGGCGTGGTAATGGACGCGTGCACAAAAACGCTCCTGCGCCTCCTTGTCGACGCCTTGCGGATAGACAACCTGCAGCATCTTGACGACCTCATCCAGCCATGCTTCGCGCTGGCGCGCTTCGATGCCGCAGCCAAGAATGACCATATGTTCCGGCAAACGTTTGGCAATCTCCAGACGGAACAGCGCAGGAATCAGTTTGCGCCGGCTCAGGTTACCGGCCGCGCCAAATATCACCAGCGTACAGGGTTCGATAATCTTCATCGTGTATGCCCCGGATCAGTCGTTGTGCTTCACGGCGTGGCCGCCGAATGCATTGCGCATCGTCGACAGCAAGCGATAGCCGTAGCCGGTTTCATCCTGGCTGGTAAAGCGCATTTGCAATGCCAGCGTCAACACCGGCGCAGCGACCCCCTGGTCTATCGCCTCGACCACCGTCCAGCGCCCCTCTCCAGAATCCGGGACGTAAGGCGCGATCTGGGTCAAGGACTGGTCGCGCTGCAAGGCTTCTGCGGTCAGGTCCAGCAGCCAGCTGCGCACCACCGAACTGTGCCGCCATAACTCGGTGATCTGCGCCAAGTCCAGCGCGAACTCCTGCTTGCCGCGCAGCAACTCCAGCCCCTCTGCAAACGACTGCATCATGCCGTATTCGATGCCGTTATGAATCATCTTGGTGAAGTGTCCCGCACCCACCGGGCCTACGTGTGCCCAGCCGCGATCACGGGCAGGCGCCAGCACCTGCAGGATAGGCGTCATGATCCTAGCGACCTCCGGTGTCGCGCCGACCATCAGGCAATAGCCATTTTCCAATCCCCATATGCCGCCCGATGTACCGGCATCCATGAAGCCTATTCCCTGCTCGGCGAGCCAAGCTCCACGTCGCTGACTGTCATGATAATTGGAATTGCCGCCGTCGACGATGATATCCCCGTTGCTCAGCAGCGGCGCGAGGGCTCGGATTTGTTGCTCGGTCGGATCGCCGCTGGGCAGCATCAACCACACCACACGTGGGCCGGAGAGTTTGCTGACGGCGTCTTGCACCGACGAGGCTGCCAGCATGCCTTCCTGCGCTGCCAGTTGATCAACGACTTCTGCAGCGCGGTCATAACCGACTACTTCGATGCCCCCGCGGCGCAACCTGCGCACCATGTTGCCGCCCATCTTGCCCAAGCCCATCATCGCCATCCGCATCGAATCTCTCCCCCCGATAAACTGTTCAAGTTTCACATGGCACATGTCGTAAAATCTGACGCAGCCATAGAATTTTTTGTTGCGGCGATTATGCACTTTAAATTTCCGAATACAAAATGGGCATGACGATAACTGGAATTATGCCTATACTGATCCGTCAAATGGGGAATAAGTGACATGTCAAAAACGTCCAACACCGACCCGCTCGAGCCACTCAATCTGAGCCTGAATGCGGTTCAGCAGTCGATGACCAACCACCTGATCTTTTCAGTCGGGAAGGATCCCATCAGCGCCACCGATCGCGATTGGTTCTTCACCATCGCCAACGTCGTTCGCGAACGCCTGATCGAGCGCTGGATGGCCACGATGCGCCGTTATTACATCGAAGATACCAAACGGGTGTATTACCTGTCGATGGAATTCCTGATCGGTCGCAGCCTGATGAACAGCGTGCTCAACATCGGTTTCGAGGAGGAAGTGCGCAAGGCCTGCAGCGAAGCC
>JACPVZ010000027.1 GCA_016197305.1 Nitrosomonadales bacterium
GGAAGACGCGACACCGGAAAACCTCGCGCAGGCATTGCTGAATATCGTCAATGACAAGCTCGCCGTGGCGCAGCTCGAGGAAACTTTTACCCGGCTGCATCTAAGTTTGCGCCAGAATACGGCGGAGCAAGCGGCAGCCGCGGTCCTGTCCTACCTTGCCGCCCATGACTGAGTTCGTGCTGATTTGCGGCGTGGACGAGGCGGGGCGGGGGCCACTTGCCGGGCCGGTGAGTGCGGCGGCAGTGATACTCGATGATTCCAGGCCGATTGCCGGCTTGGCCGACTCCAAAAAACTTTCCGAGAGGCAGCGCGATCAGCTTGCGCCTGTCATTCGTGAACGCGCCCTGGCATGGGCGGTGGCTTATGCCGAAGTCGAGGAGATAGATCGGTTGAATATTTTGCAAGCGACACTGTTGGCGATGCGCCGCGCCGTGCTGGCGCTCGATAGCCTGCCGCAGCAAGTTTTGGTGGATGGGCTTTATTGCCCGCAGACAGGCATACCCAGCCAGGCTATTGTAAAAGGCGACAGCAAGGTCGCCGCCATTTCTGCGGCCTCAATTCTGGCCAAGACCGCGCGCGATGAAATCATGCTTCAATTGCACCAACAATATCCGCATTACGGCTTTGCCGGCCACAAAGGCTATCCTACCGCTGCACATCTGGCCGCTTTGCGCGAACATGGAGTATCGCCGGTTCACCGCAAGAGTTTTCGGCCGGTGCGTGAATTGTTGTTGGCGCCATCCCATGCGGTGAGTCCGTTATTGGTTTCCGTTGCGGACTGAAGACTGGCTATGACGCTATTTAAACTTGTGCATTTGCTGGCAGTATTGTTTTGGGTCGGCGGGATGTTTTTTGCCTATATCGTCCTGCGTCCTGCGGCTCTGGAAGCGCTTGAAGTTCCGCAGCGACTGGGATTGTGGAATGTCGTGTTACGTCGTTTCTTCAATTGGGTGTGGGTGGCGCTGGGCGTCTTGCTGACCAGCGGGCTGTATATGGTCTACTTGTACGGCGGCATCGGCCGCATGCCTTTTTACGTGCATATCATGCTGAGCCTGGGTATACCAATGATGGTCATTTACGGCTATGTTTTCTTTTTCTGTTATGTGCCTCTCAGTTTGCATGTCGCCAAACAGCGCTGGAAGGAAGGCGGAGAGCAACTGGCAAGAATACGCAGCTTGATTGCCCTTAATTTATTTCTGGGATTGTTGATCGTCTGCGCAGTGAAAATAGGGGCTGGTGTCGCAGCTTGATTATGCATAAGCTGAGATATAATCGTCGGCTGTTTATAGTATAAATGGTCGGGTCACGGTGGATCTTCAGTCGTCTTTTGAGTTGCTTTCATATTTCAGCGATTTCGCTGTGCGCATCGATGCGCATGGAGTTATTCGACAGGCATCTGGACAATCGCAAGCATTCTTAAAATTGTCCACCGAACTGGGGCAAGAGCCGATCGAGCTCTTTTTTCAGCCGGAAGATGTGGTGTTGTTTAACGATGCGTTGGAGTCGGCGGAAAGCAGCGGTGCCAAACAGACTTTTGTGGGGCGATTGTTGCGCCAGCGGGTGTTGCCGGTCTGGGTCGACTGTTATGTCTATCCACTGCCGGAGGGGGAGTGCGTACTTGTTGCCCTGGATGCAACGCACTGGAAAGAAAATGAGGCGCGGCTTGTGCATCTGGCTACCCATGACACGCTTACCGGCCTGCCCGGCAGAGCGTTGCTCGATGACCGTATCGAAGTGGGTATCAATGCGGCGCGGCGGGAAAAAAAATGGCTCGCGCTGATGCTGCTGGATCTGGATGGGTTCAAAAAGGTCAACGATACACTCGGACATCATGTCGGCGATGCGCTGATCAAGGCAGTCGCGGAGCGTTTGCGGGGGTGTGTGCGGCGTAGCGATACGGTGGCCAGAATCGGCGGAGACGAGTTCGCCCTGATCATGATGGGGGCCGAACCGAGTGCGGAAGAATTGACAGCCAAGAAAATCCTGGCGGCCGTGCAACGACCTTTCCGTATCGAAGGCCATGTTTTGCATATCAGCACCAGCCTGGGCACCGCAGTTTATCCCGAGCATGGCGACGCTCCAGCACAATTGTTCAAATGTGCGGAAATGGCAATGTATAGCGCCAAGTCGCTGGGTAAGAATCGTTGGCAAATCTATAACAAAGAGATTGATGGGGCCGAGCAGAACGATCTGTCGCTTGAGGCGGCGATGCATCAGGGGATTGAAAAAGGAGAGTTTTCTCTCCACTATCAGCCGATATTCTGTGCGCAGACCGGGGAGTTGAAAGGCGCAGAATCGCTGATGCGCTGGAATCATCCAACGATGGGGATGATTCCGCCGACTAAATTCATTCCGTTGGCCGAGAGCAGCGGGCTGATTGAAATTCTTGGCACATGGGCGTTGCGTATGGCCTGTTATCAGGCAAGGCTTTGGCAGGAAGCACAGCATGGAAATTTCTATATTTCCGTCAACGTTTCGCCACGCCAATTCATGCAGGCAGATTTTTCCGGTTTGGTGACGAGGGCCTTGAATGAATCGGGTCTGGCACCCTCCAATCTGATGCTGGAAATTACCGAAGGTGTGTTGATGGATAATCCTCAACACTCCGGGGCGATTCTCGCTCAGCTGCGCGAGATCGGGATCAAGATTGCGATTGATGATTTCGGCACCGGCTATTCGTCGCTGGCATATTTGAAAAAATTTCCCCTGTCGGTATTGAAGATAGACAAGTCATTTGTCGATGATGTGCCTCAAAACCCGGAAGACGTCGCGATTATCGCCGCAATCATGGGGTTGGCGAATGGTTTGGGGCTGACGGTTGTGGCCGAGGGGGTTGAACATACCGCACAACTCGAGTTTTTGAGGCAAAAAGGCTGCGCGCTGATCCAGGGTTATCTGACGGGCCGTCCGGTTGCCGCCGAGCTGTTCCAGGAAAAATACATAGCATGACGACACTGATTTCGACTTTCAAGAATGGCAAGGCGGACTTTTTCGCATTGCTGGCAAAGCGCATGAGCGAGCAGGGGGATTTCCCCGCATTATCCAGGTCGGCGCAGCACCTTGAAGAATCGATGCATGACGAGAACAACAGCATCTCGGAAATCACTGGCGCCATCCTGAGCGATTTCACGCTGACCCAGAAGGTGATCAAGCTGGCCAATTCGGCGATGTATTCTGCATTGGGCGGGGAGATTACCACCGTGACACGTGCGGCCGTGGTGCTCGGTATGGATGCGATCTCCCATCTTGCGCTCAGCATACGCTTCGTCGATACGATTTCTGCCAGCGCGCCGGACACCGAAAATGCGCGCACGGAATTGGCCAAGGCCATGCTGGCCGGCGATATCGCCAGGAATGTGGTGTCCAAGGCGAACATGCATAACGGTGAAGAGGCGGTGGTATGCGCGTTGATGCACCATCTGGGGCGTTTGTTGCTGGTGTTTTATTTTCCTGATGAATGGATTGAGATTCAGAAGATAGCGGCCGGTGATTATTCCCGTGAGAATGACGCAACCCTGCAGGTCATCGGCGTCAGCATGGATGAGATTTCGCAGGAGATTGCCAAAAGCTGGCGATTACCGAAGAAAATTGCGCATAGCATGGTGAGCCCTGCATCCGCGGACGAAACCAGCATCCCGGGTTCGCCGGAGTGGTTGAAGATGATGGCGAGCTTTGCCGGTGAGGCGGCTTCAATGATCGTCAGGAACAGCAACAAGGCCGAGTTGCGCGAATTCGTTTCACGTTATGGTGAAATGTTGCTGGTTTCCAGCGATGACATTGCCGAGTCGATCGAGATGGCGGTGACGACAGCGCAGGAATATGCCGTTCAAACAGATGTTGCCGAGCCTCATGGCAAACCGGGCGATTCAAGGGAGCGGTTGGCGGTCGGCGTGCATGAAGTGACACATGCGCTCGGCCAAGGTATGGATTTCGGTAGCGCGCTCAGCATGGTGCTCGAAACCATGTATGCCGGGATGGGTTTCAACCGGGTGGTTGCGTTCTTTCGCGATGCGGGGATGTTCAAGGCCAGAGTAGGTTTTGGCAACAGGATGCCGCAAGCCATGCCGCAGCTTGTATTCCCGGAGGCCTATGCGGCGGACGTGTTCCATTTGTCGCTGGCCAACAAGGCAGATGTGTTTATAGAAAATGTCGCCTCGATCAAGGTGGCTTCCAGCATGCCCGTCTGGTTTGTCGAGGCGTTGCCGGATGTGGGAGCCTTCGTTTTGCTGCCCTTGATCTTCAATGGACACCCCATCGGCTTGATCTATGCGGATTGGAAAACCGGGGCGACCGGCTTGGTTGAGCCCAGCGAGCTGGCCTCAATGGGATCTTTGCGGGACAACTTGATGAAGGTGCTGGCAAAACGAAAGTGATGCTGTCTCTGTTCGAGCAGGGTATCGGTGTTGCCAATTATTATAGAGCCGGTCAGGTTGGGGGTCTTTGGTATACTGGCGCACGCATTCTGAAATGAATTGCAGATGGATGCATGGGTGGATTTTTTATATTTACAAGCTTGAGGAAGAATCATGGAAACGACCAATAATGTTGCCCTGTTAATAGAGCGGTTGAACAACAACGTCAAAGATATTGATGCGGCGATGTCGCTGGGCAATATGTACTACGACCAGAAGAATGCCGGCTTGGCCGTGCTGTATTATCGGCTGGTGCTGGACATTAATCCTGCCTTGCCAGGCGTGTGGACGGATATGGGTACGATGTACTGGCAAAACGGCAACGTCAGCCTGGCTGAACAGGCCTTCCGTGAAGCGATTGCACGTGATGCCGGATTCGGTCATGCATATGTCAACCTGGGCTTGTTGTTGCAGCATGCCAAGAACAAGGTGGCAGAGGCTCGCGAAGTGTGGCAGCAGTTGGTGGCGCGCAATGCCGATCATCCGGTGGCGGGCAAGGCGCGCGAGTTGTTGCAGCAAACTGCCGGAGTGGCTCACTAGGGAAGCATGAAAAAGCGGAGTGCAGTGCGCGTCCCGGTCACCCGTGGACTGAAGGATATCTATGCAATGGATATGCGGCTTGCCTATCAGGCCGCGTGTCTGGGGCAGTTCAACGTACAGGCCTTCGGCAGGTTGGCTGCGGCCATCTCTGTTGTCCGTTCCGCGTTGGAAAGCAAACACAGCAAGATTCCTTTGGCGATCGAAACGCTGGATAAAGCCATTGAAACGCTGCTGCAGGTCAGAATCCGCGGCGATGCAACAGATCTGTGGGAGATCGTCGAGGCCGACCGTCCATCGGTACTGGAGGGCATAGACATGGCCGAACAGTGCATAGGGACGCTGAATGTCGCTCTGCTGGAGCAAACCGCCAGGCAGCTATTGCAGCAGGTTACCCGCGAGTAAATGCGGTCCGGCCAACATGTTCATTCCCCCAGCTGCAAAGGCCTGATGAAATGGCAAGTGTAGCCCTCGGGGTGTTTTAGCAGGTATTTCTGGTGGTAAGCCTCTGCGCGGAAAAATTGCTCGAATGGAACCAGTTCGGTGACGATGGGATTGTGCCATTCACCGCTGGCGTTTGCGCTATCGATCACTTGTTCGGCGATGCTGCGCTGTTCCGCGTCCAGATAGAAGATCGCTGAGCGGTATTGGTTGCCGATGTCGTTGCCCTGCTGATTGCGCGTGGTCGGATTGTGCATCCGGAAGAACTCGAACAGCAGATGGCGGTAGCCGATTTGCCGGGGGGCGAAAGTGATCTTCACCGTCTCGGCGTGCCCGGTGCGTCCGGTCCGGACTTGTTCGTAGACTGGATGGGCAGAGCTGCCGCCACAATAGCCGACCTCGGTTGCCAGCACTCCGGGAATCGCGCGCAGTAGCTCTTCCATGCCCCAGAAGCAGCCGCCGGCCAGGTAGGCAGTCTGTACTTGGTCTGATTCGGTCATCTCTGCCTCTCCATGTGGCAGGGCGTTTGCTGCGCGTTTTTTCATCGCTTGCGCGGCTTCACGCGGGGAGAATCTTTTCTCGTTCTGTTGCCATTTTATGGCTACGGCCACTCGCGCTGCGAGTTTAACTTCGCTGCGCAAAGTTGGCCTGCGCCGTAAACGGACAATCTTTAGCGCCGTTCTTTTTTCAAGGCCTGTGCAGCTTCACGTTTGGCATCCTTCTCGCGTTCTGTCGCACGTTTGTCATGCTGTTTCTTGCCTTTGGCAAGGCCGATTTCCAGCTTGACCCGACCGTTCTTGTAATGCATGTCCAGCGGCATCAGGGTGTAGCCGGCGCGTTGTACCTTGCCGATGATCTTGTCGATCTCTTCTTTGTGCAGCAGCAGCTTCCGTACCCTGACCGGATCGGGGTGGATGTGCGTGGAAGCATTCAGCAACGGGCTGATATGCGAACCGAACAGATATAACTCCCCGCTCTTGACGGTGACATAGGCTTCCTTCAGCTGCGCGCGTCCGGCGCGGATAGCCTTGACTTCCCAGCCTTCCAGCATGATGCCGGCCTCGTATTTGTCCTCGATGAAATATTCGTGAAAGGCTTTTTTGTTTTGTATGATGCTCATTACAGGTGAGTTTTACAGTGTGTTCGGCTATTCTACCAGTCTTTGATTTTATCGCTGATTTGCAATGGCTCTGGTAGAGAAGACCGTGTTGGTGGCGCATAGCGCCGAACAGATGTTTACGTTGGTCGACCGGGTGGAGGAATACCCGCAATTCCTGCCTTGGTGTGGCGGTGCGAGCGTCACCGAGCTGGAGGGAAGCACGGTGCATGCCACGGTGCACATCAATTATCATCACATCAGGCAGCATTTCACCACCGAAAATGTGCGCAGGCCACCCCATCAGATCGATATGACTTTGCAGGATGGGCCATTCGAACACCTGGACGGATGCTGGCGATTCATCCCGTTGAGCCCGTCTGCCTGTAAAATAGAGTTCCGCCTGCATTACGAGTTTTCCAGCAAGTTGCTGGAAAAGCTGGTCGGACCGGTATTTCATTACATTGCCAACAGTTTTGTGGATGCCTTCATCCACCGTGCAGAAAAGGTTTATACGGAAATATGAGCGAAAAAATCACGATAGAAGTGGTGTATGCACTGCCCGACGAGCAAACCCTGCTCAAGCAGACGGTGCCTGCGGGCACCACGATCGCCGAAGCGATACAGCGCAGCGGTGTGATTGCCCGTCACCCCGAGATCGATCTCGGGGTGAACAAACTGGGTATTTTCGGCAAATTGAGCAAGCCGGACACGGTGCTGCGCGATAAGGATCGCATTGAGATCTATCGGCCGCTGATCGCCGACCCCAAGGAGGTGCGGCGCAAGCGTGCCGAAGAAGGCAAAGTGATGAAGAAGGGCGGCGGTGACGCGTGAGTACCTCGGTCAATCTATTGTGCAGCCGGATTGCGGTGTCGCCTGTTCATTCGTTGCTCGGCTACCCAATAAGGTATGCCTCGCTCATCGCGCGGTTGCTTGCACTCAGGCTTGCTCATGACGCTTGCCAGAGGTATTCGGATGCTTGATTACGACTTGCATTGCCACTCCAATATTTCCGATGGGATGCTTACTCCGACCGAGGTCGTGGAGCGCGCGGCTGGGCGTGGAGTGAAGGCGCTGGCGTTGACCGATCATGATGATATGGATGGGCTGGACGAGGCTCGCGCCGCCGCACAGCAGCATGGCATGAGCTTTATCAACGGTGTCGAGATTTCGGTGACGTGGCGCAGCCATACCTTGCATATCGTGGGGCTGGGCATCGATCCGCACTACCCCCCTCTGGTGGCAGGATTGCGCACGGTGCGTAGCGGACGTGGCGAGCGGGCACGGAAAATGTCCGACGCGCTGGCCAAAGCAGGGGTCGGCGGCGTGTTGGCAGGCGCGTATCAATATGCCAACAACCCGAACATGATAGGCCGCACCCATTTTGCCAGGTATCTGGTGGAATCCGGACATTGCAAGGATGTGAAGAGCGTGTTCAACCGTTATCTGGTAAAGGGCAAGCCGGGCTATGTGCCACATCAATGGGCCGAGTTGTCCGATGCGATCAGCTGGATACGCGGCAGCGGCGGGCTGGCAGTGCTGGCCCACCCGGGGCGATATATGACCGGGCGCAGCGGTATGGGCAAGAAGACCATGCACGAACTGCTGACCGAGTTCGTCGCATGCGGCGGGCAGGCGCTGGAGGTGGTGACCGGCAGTCACACGCCGGAGCAGTATGCCGAATTTGGGCGTTACGCCGAAGAGTTCAACTTGCTGGCCTCATGCGGCTCGGATTTCCACGGGCCCGGGGAAAGCTGGAGGGATATGGGCAGATTGCCCGATCTGCCGTTGAATTGCCGTCCGGTCTGGCAGGCACTCGGATTGCAATAAAACCATGGCACAATTCTTCATCATCCATCCGGATAATCCCAACCAGCGCCTGATCCGTCAGGCCGCCGCGATGCTGCGCGATGGTGGCATCGTGGTGTACCCCACCGATTCCTGTTATGCGTTGGGCTGCCATCTGGATGACAGGGAGGCGGTAACGCGCATACGTCAGATCCGTCAGCTGGATGAGCAGCACCACCTGACCCTGATGTGCAGGGACCTGTCCGAGATTTCGCGCTATGCCCGTGTCGACAACGTCAAGTTCCGCTTGCTCAGGGCCAATACGCCGGGTAACTATACCTTTATCCTGGAAGCGACCAAGGAGGTGCCGAAGCGGGTCCAGCATCCCAAGCGCAGCACGGTCGGCATCCGTGTCCCGGACCATCCGGTGGCCTTGGCCTTGCTGGAAGAGCTGGGCGAGCCCATCCTCAGCTCCACGTTGATACTGCCCGATGAAGGCTGGCCGTTGAACGACGCGGAGTATATACGCGGGCTGCTGGAAAAAAAGGTCGACTTGGTGATCGACGGTGGATCGGTGGGGGTGGATTTCACGACGGTCATCGACCTGACCGCCGATGTGCCAGTCCTGATAAGGCTGGGCAAGGGCGACATCGCTCCATTTGGAATAAGGACTTAAATGCAACTGGATCATTTGATACAAACCATCACGCTTGCCGCACTTCCGGTGTTGTTTGCAATCACACTGCACGAGGCGGCGCACGGCTATGTGGCACGCCATTTCGGCGACATGACGGCCTACCAGCAGGGGCGTATCAGCCTCAACCCGATGCGCCATATCGATCCGGTGGGTACAGTGCTGTTGCCGCTGCTGACGCTGCTGTTCGGCGGCATCCTGTTCGGCTGGGCCAAACCGGTGCCGGTCAACTTTTCCGCATTGCGTCGTCCCAAGCAGGACATGCTGTGGGTGGCGCTTGCCGGACCGGCATCCAATTTATTCATGGCGCTGGGCTGGGCGCTGCTGTATAAAATGGCCTGGATGTTTCCGGGGAATTATTTCGCCGAGCCCTTGCTGGGCATGGCTGAATGGGGGATCAAGATCAATGTGGTGCTGATGGTGCTTAACCTGTTGCCGCTTCCGCCTCTCGATGGAGGGCGGATCGCCGTCAGCCTGTTGCCCTATCGACAGGCCTACCAATTGTCGAAAATCGAGCCTTACGGTATGTTCATACTGATCTTCCTGGCGGTTACGCCGGTGCTGGGCTGGGTGCTGCTGCCGCTGGTGCAGATGATGTACAAGTTGTTATCTATGCTATTTGGAATCTGATTATGTTTGCTGATCGCGTGTTATCGGGTATGCGCCCAACCGGAAGTCTGCATCTGGGGCATTACCACGGAGTGTTGAAAAACTGGGTGCAGATGCAGCACGAGCACGAATGCCTGTTTTTCGTCGCCGACTGGCATGCGTTGACGACCCATTACGACAATCCGCAAGTCATCGAACAAAGCGTGTGGGACATGGTGGTGGATTGGCTTGCGGCGGGTGTAGACCCGGCGCATGCCACGCTGTTCATCCAGTCGCGCGTACCGGAACACGCCGAGCTGCATCTGCTGTTGTCCATGATCACGCCGCTGGGCTGGCTGGAGCGCGTGCCAACCTATAAGGATCAGCAGGAGAAGCTGTCCGAAAAGGACTTGAGCACCTACGGCTTCCTCGGTTACCCCTTGCTGCAAAGCGCGGATATTCTGATTTACCGTGCGACACAGGTGCCGGTAGGCGAGGACCAGGTGCCGCATATCGAATTTACCCGGGAGATCGCGCGCCGTTTCAATCATATCTACGGGCGCGAGATCGGCTTCGAGGAAAAGGCCGAGGCCGCCGTGAAGAAACTTGGCAGCAAGAAGGCCAAGCTGTATGCCGAGCTGCGCACCCGCTTCCAGGAGCAGGGGGACGATGAGGCACTTGAGTCCGCAAAGGCCTTGCTGGACGAGCAACAGAGTTTAAGCCACGGCGATCGGGAGCGCCTGTTCGGTTATCTGGAGGGCAGCGGCAAGATGATCCTTTCCGAGCCGCAGGCGATGCTTACTGTGGCTTCGAAAATGCCCGGACTGGACGGGCAGAAGATGTCCAAGTCTTATAACAACACCATCACGTTGCGCGAAGACGAAGCCAGCGTCAGCAAGAAGATACGCACGATGCCCACCGATCCGGCGCGCATCCGCCGTACCGACGTGGGCAACCCGGACAGGTGTCCGGTGTGGCAGTTGCATCAGGTGTATTCCAGCGAGCAGACCAAACAGTGGGCAGAGCAGGGATGCAAGAGCGCCGGCATAGGCTGTATCGAATGCAAGCAGCCGGTGATCGATGCGGTGCTGGCGGAGCAGCGCCCGATGCGTGAGCGCGCCCAGCTGTATCTGGACGACCCGGCGCTGGTACGCAACATCATCGCGGACGGCTGTGAGAAGGCGCGCAAACTGGCTGGCGAGACGATGCGCGACGTGCGCGAGGCGATGGGGCTGAGCTACGGCTAAACAACCATGAGCGAAGCACAACTCCAGCTGATTCCGTTTGCGCGCATCCACGGCGAGCCGCTGTTGTCGCTGCCGCAGGATCTGTATATCCCACCGGATGCACTGGAGCTGGTGCTGGAAAATTTCCAGGGTCCGCTGGACCTGCTGCTGTATCTGATCCGTCGACATAATCTCGATGTACTGGATATTCCGATGGCGGAACTGACACGCCAGTACATGGGGTACATCGAGATTATGCAGCAGCACAGACTGGAGCTGGCGGCCGAATATCTGTTGATGGCTGCGGTGCTGATCGAGATCAAGTCGCGGATGCTGTTGCCGCGGCCACCCAAACTCAGCGAGGATGATGGCGAGGATCCGCGCGTCGAACTGATGCGCCGTCTGCTGGAGTACGAGCAGATGAAGCTTGCGGCACAGCAGCTCAACGAATTGCCTCTGGCCGGGCGCGATTTCGAGATCGTGCAGGTGTTGATCGAGCGCACCGTACAGGAACGCATGCCGGAAGTCAGCGTGGAGGATCTGCGTCAGGCCTGGCTGACGTTGCTGGCGCGCGCCAAGTTGAACAGGCACCACAAGGTCAGACGCGAGCAGTTGTCGGTGCGCGAACAGATGACCCATGTGCTGCGTTGTCTGCAGAGCGGTGAATATGTCCCGTTCGATCAATTGTTCGAACTGGACGGCGGGGCGCCCAAGCTGGTCGTCACCTTCATTGCGATCCTCGAGCTGGCCAAGGAATACCTGGTGGAAATTCAACAAAGCGAAGCATTCGGGAGCATTTATGTCAGAACCAGTCGAACCCTTACCGCAGAGTGAAACGCATACGGAGACGGCAGTAATGCCGCCGGTCTCGGATCCAGGTATCGTTGAAGAGGCGGCTGAGCCGATACGCACCGATCTGTTCGATGGGCGCATGAATACCCGGCAATTCAAGCTGGTGCTGGAGACCGCGCTATTGACCAGCACCGAACCGCTGCCGGTCAATGAGCTGAAAAGGCTCAGCGATGTCTCGCTGGACAATCGCCAGCTGGAAAGCTTGCTGGAAGAGCTGGCGCAAGACTGGCAGGAGCGCGGCGTGGAGCTGACCCGTGTCGCCAGCGGCTGGCGTTTCCGTGCCAAGCCGGAGATGCAGCAATATCTGGACAGGCTCAACCCGCAAAAACCGCCACGCTACTCACGCGCTGTGCTGGAGACGCTGGCGATCATCACTTACCATCAGCCCGTGACGCGTGGCGACATCGAGGAGATACGCGGCGTCGCGGTTTCTGCGCAGATTCTCAAGACCCTGGAGACGCGCGGCTGGGTAGAGGTGGTTGGCACCCGCGATGCGCCGGGCAAGCCGGAATTGTTCGCCACGACCAGGCAGATGCTCGATGACCTGAATCTGCGTACGCTGCAGGATTTGCCGTCGCTGCAGGAGATTGGTGCGCTGCTGGAGCAGGACACGGCTGTGGGCATAGCCGCACAGCCATCAGATCCTGCATGAAGCTGATCCAGTCCCGCGATAACCCGCAGTTCAAGGAGCTGCTCAAACTCGTAGGCTCCGTGCGGCAGCGCAAAAAATCGGGGCAGACCTTGCTGGATGGGGCACATCTGCTGATGGCCTATCTGGATTGCGGACAACGGCCGCGACTCATACTGCTGAATGCCGCGGCGTCGCACGATGCTGAAATCGCGGCGCTGCTTGAACGCGCTGCCGATGTCCCGGTGACGCAGCTGGATGTCCGGCTGTTCACGGAGCTCAGCGAGCTGAAGTCGCCCAGCGGTATTCTTGCCTTGATCGACGTGCCAGTTTGTGTCGAGCCGGTCGAACAGAGCCGTTTTGCGTTGCTGCTGGAGGATATTCAGGATCCTGGCAATCTCGGCTCAATGCTGCGCTCGGCAGCGGCGGCAGGGTGCGATGCGGTATTCCTGTCGGCGGGATGTGCCGACGCATGGTCACCCAGGGTATTGCGGGCGGCGATGGGCGGGCATTTTGCGTTACGCATTTATGAGAACCAGGACCTGTTGATCGTGGCAGCGGCGTTTCAGGGCGCATTGCTGGCAACCAGCCTGCAAGGGACACAAAGCCTTTATGAGTGCGATTTGCAGCGGCGTGCGGCGTTTCTGATCGGCAATGAAGGAGCCGGGTTGTCTGTTGAGCTGCAGGGTATGGCTACGCACAACATCACTATTCCGATGCCCGGCAAGGTCGAATCGTTGAATGCGGCAGCTGCGGCGGCTATTTGTTTATTTGAAGCGGTGCGCCAACGTTCGCCAATAAGAAAGCCATGCCTATGAAGAAACTATGGCCACAAAATCACTTGCTGCGAATATTTTTAATGACTTTCATTCCGCTGGCATTTTGTTCGGTGCTGGCTGCGTGGTATTTGTTCTTCCAGGAAGTGCAGGACCAGAAAGACATACTCAAAGGCGAAAGCGCTATCATTTGGCATCCGATCCAGAGCTGATTCAAGCTGCTGCAAAATCTCACCCTGCCGAGAATTTGCAGAAGCTCGCCGCAAGTTACCTTAGATTTTCTTCGGCACATCCGACTTATTTCAAGATACGCTGGATTGATGATCGTGGCATGGAGTTGTTGGTCGTCAAAAACATGGAAGGGAAAATCAGTCTTGTCGATAAAAATGAGTTAGAGAACAAGCGTGACCGATATTATTTTCAGGAGGGCCTCAACTTAAGGGCGGGGGAGACCTATATTTCCCCGATGGATCTTGATATCGAGCGTGGGAAAATTATCGAACCCTACCTGCCGGTCATTCGAATTGTCACTCCTGTTGTAGACAACAAGCAGCGCAGAAATGGAATGTTGGTGATTACGCTGAATGCGCGGGACTTATTGACTCGTCTGCACACCAATGCGCAAGACTCAGGCTTGGAAACCATGCTGTTGAATAAAGATGGCTATTGGTTAAAAAATAAAAATTCCGAAGATGAGTGGGGATTCATGTTCAACCGGGCAACGACGATGGCCGGCAGCTACCCTGCCGCATGGAAAAGGATATCCGCATCAGAACATGGGCAGTTTGAGGATGATGATGGGTTGTGGAGCTTTCAAACGGTCTATCCCTTGATGCCGGACAAAAACAGGATGGCGGACAACATTATTCCGCTGCAGACCAAGAACAGTGCAGAGCAATATTTCTGGAAAGTGGTATCTCATGCACCCAGAGATAAACTCCTGAACATTCATTCCCGCATATTAAGAACGACGGCGATCGAATCGGCCGCTATATTGTTAATGCTTCTGGCTGGGGCGTGGTATTTCGCCAAAATGCGGGTGGCCCAACTGAGTGCTAAAAATGAACTGGAAAAAGCTGCCAGAGAGCAAGCGGCGCAGAGAGCCACGCGCGATATGGAAGCGCGTAGATATGCGATTCTGGATACGCTTGCAGACGGCATCATCACATTCGATGAAGCGGGCTGCGTGGAAGAATTCGCGGCCAATGCGGAGCGTATTTTTGGCTACAACTCCGAGGAGGTGGTCGGAAAGAACATCGGTATGTTAATGCCTTCAGCGCGCCGCGTTTTGATCGACGGGACGCTGCGAAATTTTCGCCCGGTTGATGGTGCGTTGCGAGACGACACTCGTTATGTAGATGGAGTGCGCAAGGACGGCAGTATTTTTCCCATGGAGCTGTCTGCGAGTGAAATGCAGATCGGTGAGCGACGTTACTACACCTGCATGGTGAGGGATATTTCCAGGCGCATAAGAGCGCAACAGGAGTTGATTGCTGCGAAACAAAAGGCGGATGAGGCCAACCAGGCCAAGGGGGAGTTTCTTGCCAACATGAGTCATGAAATTCGCACTCCGATGAATGTAATCATCGGCTTTTCGCAATTGTGTCTGAAAACAACACTGAACGCTGTCCAGCGGGACTATCTGGAAAAGGTCAGTTTCTCCGCAAATTCATTGCTATCTATCATCAACGATACTTTGGATTATTCGAGAATCGAGTCTGGCAAACTGGAAATTGAAAAGACCCTGTTCAACCTCAACGAGGTGTTGAAGAATGCCGCATTCAGCATCGGTTTGCGTGCTGAAGAAAAACGGCTCGAGTTCCTGATCGATAACCGAATCGAGATCCCGCAATTCCTGATTGGGGATCCGTTGCGCCTGGGACAGGTGCTGAACAATCTGGTTGGCAATGCCGTGAAGTTTACCGAGGTGGGGCAGATTGAAATCAAGGTTGAAGAAAAAAACCGGGTGAATGATCAAGTTGTATTGCGCTTTACGGTCAGAGATACCGGGATCGGGATATCGGAAGAGAAAATAGCCAAATTATTCCAGCCGTTTTCACAGGCTGATCCATCTACGACCCGGAAATATGGGGGGACAGGGCTGGGATTGGCAATATCCAGGCGTCTCGTCGAGTTGATGGAGGGGCGGATTTGGGCTGAGAGCCAGCCGGGGAAAGGCAGCCGGTTCGTGTTCGAACTTCCGTTCTCCTGTTGTTCGGATAGGGTTCCTGCGCGAGGAGAGTTCGACGGGCAGCAAGTATTGGTGATAGATCGCAGCGACAGCTCGCGTCGTTTGGTGGGTAGTTGTTTTCATTCTCTGGGCGCTCAGGTGTTGACAGTTCAAAGCATCACCGAGGGGGTGGCTGCCTTGCAGCATGCCGATGCGATGCAGCGTCCGTTCTGCTATGTGACTTTTGATGCGAACATGCTGGGTGAAGACTGGTTGAAGGTAATTAGGCAGATCAAATTCGAATTGCCTTTAAAGCTGCGACCGAGGGTCATTTATTTTTCCGGGAGCAGGCATTCTGAGATGTTGTTCGGGGAAGAGAGCCTGAAGTTGCTGGATATAATCGTCAGCAAGCCTGTTACCGTATTTGACCTGCTTGAGGTAAAGGCGATGAGTGAGGCAATGGGTAATGATGTGCCATTGGGGGGAGCAGATGAAGCGACGATTCTGGAGCTTTCCGGATTGAAAGTCTTGTTGGTGGAGGACAATGAACTCAACCAGATGCTGGCAAAAACCTTGCTGATACGTGCCGGAATCGAGGTCAGCATAGCTTGCAACGGAGTTGAGGCAGTCGAGGCGGTACGTGGCAACCGCTTCGATGCAGTTTTGATGGATATCCAGATGCCGGAAATGGACGGCGTGGAAGCTGCGCGCAATATCAGGAAGGAATTTACCTCGATGGAATTGCCCATTATCGCCATGACGGCTAACGTCATGCCGGGCGAGCGTGAGCGTTATATGGCTGCCGGCATGGACGAATACATTGCCAAACCGATACATCATGAAGCGTTATATGGCCTGCTGGACCGTTGTGTTCGTCGCGGTTTGCATCGGGCAAAGCAAGGCCAGCGGGTTGCCGAGAATACACTCGAAACGATCGCGGTCTTCGATCCGGATAGTGCAATCTCTCGCGTGGGGAATAAAGAGGATTTCATCAGCATGCTCGGCAAATTTCCTCCAATCTATGGGCGGGCGGTACAGGCCATACAAGATGCGCTTGATAAAGCGGACTGGGAGTTGGCTGAACGTTCGGCCCATACGCTGAAGGGCTGTGCGGCAACGATCGGTGCGCAGGCGTTGTCGGCGCTTGCTGCGCAGCTGGAAATGGCTATTGCTATGCGCGATGAGAGAAATTATTCGCGATTGATCGCAAAAGCTGAAACGGAGTTGTGCAATCTGCTGGAATTGATCGAGGCTTACCTTAAAGCGAATGAAATGAAATCGGCCCGCGTGCAATAGGTGAGCGATCTGGGAGCTCCTTGGAGCGGGTGGCTCTGCTGATTTTTCTAACGTTTATCAATTGTGGACAGGTCGCTGATCAGCGGCATCACATTATTGCTGGCCAAGAAAAGCAATTGGGCGCATTCCAGAATTGATGGGGCGCTATGCGGTTCTGATGGTGTTTTGCCAGATGCGGCTGATAAGGAGTTATGTCGTTGAGCCTTGCCTGATGGCAACTCTGGTTGAGCCGATTTCACCGTCGTGGTTTTCATGATGTTGACCCTGTGTCGTTATGCTGCGCAATGAATGGCAATCATGCTAATCGCTCAACCTTGCGCACTGCTTACAGATTGCTTGCACGCAACCTTGCGTGGCAAAAATACGCTCCATATTTCCCATATTAATGAGCATATGACCCATATAACGGGAATTCGATCTGGACAGTGATTCCTGGATATTCAGGGCGTTCGACGACGCTTAGCGTTCCATTGTGGGCCTGTGCACAAAGCAGCGCCTTATGGAGGTCCAGGGTGTCTCTGATGGGAGATCCATTGGAGGGCTGGTCGGTATGTCGGCTGGTTTGGGTAACAGGCTGTTGGAAAGGCCGCGAATCGGAAATGTTGATGGCTATTGCGTGGTCCCCGAATTTTTCGATATGGATCGCAATTTCGCCTCCTGATGGCGTGTGGCGGATTGCATTGGAGAGAACGCGGTCGAGGATATTTTCTCTCAGGCTTTTTATGCGGAGGCTGTTGGTGTCCGAATAGATGGCAGGAAGGTCAGCGGCGATATGGATCGAAAAGCCGATATGTTTGCCGCAGATTTCCCTTTTGAAGGCTGCACGGACATGCTCTGCTTCTTGGTGCAGGTCATATACATCCAGTGGATTTAGCACCGCGCTGCGTGCCGACAGCTTGTCAATGGAAATCAATTCATCTATGAATGAGAGCTTCTGGCTGTCTTGCAATGAAGCTGCGGCCTCGAGAATCGAATTGTTCAGGGCATTGAGGTCTTGTCCTAACCAGGAGTGTAAAGACCATGCTTCAGGTTGAATGTGACTAGCGGTTGCGAGGTACATGATTGCGCTCCTGTCCGGGTTTGCTAAGCAACAAACTGCATGTATCCTAATGCACCATTCTTACATCAGCCTTGTCGCAACCTTACACCAACCTGAACATATGGATAAACATGCGCGTATTACTTGTTGAAGACGACCCCGTGGTGGCAGATGGATTGTTGCGGATTCTGCGCAGAGCTAATCATGCCGTCACACACGAAAATAACGGCAAGCGTGCCGATCACATGTTGACGGTAGAGCAATATGATCTGGTGATTCTGGATCTGGGATTGCCGGACATGGATGGCTCTGAAATTCTGCGTCGTCTGCGTCATCGCAACGTTCAAGTGCCGGTATTGGTTTTGACGGCAAGAGATAAAGTTGAAGACCGCGTGCAGGGCCTGGATTCGGGAGCCGATGATTATTTGGCAAAACCATTCGACTTGCCGGAGCTGGAGGCGCGGATAAGGGCATTGCTGAGGCGAGGGCAGTCTGCCAGCAGCGCCCAGTTACAGCTCGGCGAGTTGACGCTTGATACGGTGGGGCGCCGAGCGCTTCTGGGCGGCAAACCGTTGGAATTGTCGGCGCGTGAATTGACAGTGCTGGAAGTTCTGATGCTGCGGGCTGGCAGAGTGGTCAGCAAGGATCTTTTGGGCGAACAGATTTCCAGGTTGGGCGAGGAAATGAGCAGCAATGCCATTGAAGTTTATGTGCATCGACTGCGCAAAAAAATAGATGCCGGTAGCGTAACCATACGAACCTTGCGCGGCTTGGGCTACCTGATCGAAAAGAAATGAACTTCGTTGCCTCATGGTTTGGTTTGGGCACCTTGCGCCAGCAATTATTGCGCTGGGTGCTGGTTCCGATGGTGATTTTGCTGCTGCTCAACATCATGTTTGCCTACCGGTTCGGGAATGCCAATGCGGATTTGATGCATGACCAGTCTTTGTTTGATATGAGCAAGGTGCTGCGCGATCAGATGCGCACCAATCAGGCAGGAGAAGTCGAGCTCAACATTCATACCTTCGCGCTGGACATGCTGTCGGAAGGCAAGAAGGACAAGCTGTATTATTTCATCCGCGGGTTGCGGAATGAGTATCAATTTGGCCGTCCGGATTTGCCGTTGCCCCCGGAAAAACTAAGCGAGTCTCCCACCTATTACCTGGCCCATTATGATGGGAAGATGATTCGCATGATGGCAGCGATCATGCCGGAGCCCGATGTGGCTGACGGTCGTCTGATTGTCATCGTCGGTAAAACTCTGGTGCAGCATGATGAGCGTGCCCGAGAGTGGATATGGGGTGTGCTGCCTTCACAGCTCTCGCTGATATTGTTTGCCGGAATCATGGTGTGGTGGGGTGTGGGGCGTGGGTTGCGCCCGTTATTGCAGCTGAGCGATGAAGTGCGCAACCGTTCATCCCAGGATTTAAGCCCTTTGCCGGAGCAGCGGGTCGTCGCCGAAGTCAGGCCGCTCATTCACAGCATCAATCAACTGATGGAGAGGCTGGACGAGTCGTTGGTGAGGCAACGCCGTTTTATCGATGATGCGGCGCATCAATTGCGCACTCCGCTTACCGGACTCAAGGCTCAAGCCGAACTGGCTTTGCATCTGAGCGATCCGGCGGAAATCCGCCATTCGCTGCGACAGATACACATGGCCTCGGATCATGCGGCACACCTCGCCAACCAATTGCTGGTACTGGCGCGCTCTGAACCCGGTGTGCAAAACAATCGCAGCATGGTGCGACTGGATTTGCGTGACTTGGCGAGAGACATTACCGTGAAATGGGCGCAAAATGCCGCTCACAAACACAAGGATATTGGTTTCGAGCACGACAATCATGAGTGTTACATCAGCGGTGACAGGTTGTTGTTGGGCGAGTTGTTGAACAACCTGATTGATAACGCGTTACGCTATACCCAGGCCGATGGCTTGGTGACGGTCAGGGTCGGATGCGGTGATGCAGAGGTGAGCTTGGAGGTGGAGGATAACGGGCCGGGTATTCCGGAAAACGATCGTGAACGGGTATTCGAACGCTTTTACCGTGTGCTGGGTACCAGTCAGGAGGGGTGCGGATTGGGTTTGTCTATCGTGCACGAAATTGCACATCGCCACGATGCCGAAGTTCGGTTGCTATCCGGCTGCAATGGAATTGGAACGCTGGTGAGAGTTGTTTTTCGCAGCGCTTGAAGGTGCTTGGTCTGAGGAGGCTGACTGAATTCTGCTTATATCTCAGCTCATCTGCCTGGCGATACAGGCTTGCCGCAAGCATCGCAAATACATTGGCATCTGCGGGCAGGGGCATTCCGATCATCCGGATTTCGCGCAATGGCTGATGGAACAGGGGATAGGGGCTATTTCGCTGAATCCGGACAGCGTGGCCCAGACCTGGTTGCACCTGAGCAAGGTGCGATAGCCTTTCAGCATCAATGGCGATAGCTGCGCTGGGCTGTTTTCGCAATAAAGCCCTTGACCAATAAGCCTATTTCGCTATAATTCGCGCCCCTGTAGAGCCGATGGTCGGCTCTCGACCTTGCTCCACCGTTACGCATAGCGGGGGGCTTTTAACCGTAAGGAGATGTAATGCGACACTACGAAATCGTGTTTATCGTGCATCCCGATCAGAGCGAGCAAGTTCCCGCGATGATCGAGCGCTATCGCACATTGGTAACATCCAAAAGTGGGCAGATCCACCGTCTGGAAGACTGGGGCCGCCGTCAGTTGGCTTACCCGATCCAGAAGATACACAAGGCACATTACGTGCTGATGAATATCGAATGCAACCAGGAAACACTGGACGAGCTGGAGCACGCGTTCCGCTTTAACGATGCGGTATTGCGTCATCTGACCGTCAAGACCAAAGCAGCTGTTACCGAGCCTTCCGCAATGATGAAGGAAGAGAAGTCCCGTTCTGTTCCGACAGAGGGTGGCTTTAGCGGCGCGGCGGCGCCGGCTGAAGAAGGTTTGGCTACTGCTTAATTGGCGCGTAATCAGGTTGTCATCAGCGGAGAGCTGATTGCGCTGGACGGTTTGCGTTATACCCCCGGCGGAGTGGCGAGAGTGGCGCTGACCTTGAGTCATACCTCGCAGCAGACGGAAGCGAACAAGGTGCGTGGATTCTTGGCCCAGCAGAGCAGCCGCAGTCGACAACTGGTTTTGCATATCAACGATATTATTTTGGAATAAGGAAACAACATGGCTCGTCCATCAGACAAAAAGAAAGATGACAAGAACAAGCGTTCTTCCCGCAATAATCTGTTCAAGCGCCGCAAATTCTGCCGCTTCACAGTCGAGAAGATCGCAGAAGTGGATTACAAGGATGTGAACATCCTCAAGGAGTTCATCTCCGAAAACGGCAAGCTGATCCCGGCTCGCATCACCGGCACCAAGACACGCTACCAGCGTCAATTGAGTACTGCCGTCAAGCGCGCGCGTTTCCTGGCATTGCTGCCTTACACCGATTTGCACTAAGGAGCTGACATGCAAATAATTTTGATGGAAAAAGTGACCAACGTGGGTCAATTGGGCGATGTAGTCAAGGTCAAGAACGGCTTTGCGCGTAACTATCTGATCCCTCAGGGCAAGGCCAAGCGTGCCACAGCGGCAAACATGGCCGAGTTCGAAGCGCGCCGTGCCGAGCTGGAAGCGGCTGACCGTGCAAAACTGGCCGATGCGCAGGCACGCGGCGAGAAGCTGGCTGGTTTGACCGTGCAGATCGTGCAAAAGGCCGGTGTGGACGGCAAGCTGTTCGGCTCCGTCACCAATGCCGACATCTGTGCCGCTCTGGCGACCCAGGGGTTTGCCGTGGAGAAGTCGCAGGTGCGCATGCCTGTCGGCCACCTCAAGCAGATTGGCGATCATCCGGTCAGCATCGCGTTGCATACTGACGTGGTGGTAGGCATCACCGTTGCGGTGCTCGGCGAACAGTAATTCATCGTCGCATCAACGCAATACAAAAAGGACTGGCGACAGTCCTTTTTTGTTTCCATAATCCTGCTCTCGTCAAGGTAGAATGGATGCCGTTTAACCGCAGCTAATCTAAATCCAGCAATGCAGACTTTTTCCAGTCCCGATCCGCAAATCGATCAAATCAAATTGCCCCCGCATTCGGTGGAGGCCGAGCAGTCGGTGCTGGGCGGACTGTTGCTGGAGGCCAGCGCGCTGGACCGGATCGTGGATCTGGTTTCTCCGGAGGACTTCTATCGCCAGGAGCATCGGCTGATCTTTCGTCAGATCCTGCGCTTGACCGAGCTGGCCAAGCCGATTGATGTGATTACCGTGGCCGAGGCGCTGGAAATCGCCGGTGAGCTGGATAAAGTCGGCGGCCTGCCGTATCTCGGCAGTCTGGCGCAGAACGTGCCTTCCGCAGCCAATGTGAGGCGCTATGGCGAGATTGTTCGCGAGCGCTCCATCATGCGCAAACTGGTGGAAGTCGGCTCGGATATTGCCAGCAGCGCCTACAACCCGACCGGCCGTGATGCCGCGCAGTTGCTCGACGAGGCGGAGAGCAAGGTGTTCGAGATTGCGGAGGCGGGCTCCAAGGGCAAGCAGGGATTCATGCCCATGCCGCCGCTGCTAACCCAGGTGGTCGAGCGCATCGAGACCCTGTATGCGCGCGACAACACCAGCGACGTGACCGGTACGGCGACTGGCTTCAGTGACCTGGACCGGATGACTTCCGGTTTGCAGAAGGGAGACTTGATCATCGTCGCGGGGCGCCCGAGTATGGGCAAGACGGCATTTTCGATCAACATCGCCGAGAACGTCGCGCTGGACAGCAACAAGCCGGTGGCGATCTTCAGTATGGAAATGGGCGCGACCCAACTGGCCATGCGTATGCTGGGCTCGGTCGGCAAGCTGAACCAGCATGATCTCAGGACCGGGCGCCTGCAGGACGATGACTGGGGGCGGCTGACCCACGCGCTGGGCAAGCTCAACGACGCGCCGATTCATATCGACGAAAGCGCTGCGTTGTCTGCGCTGGAAGTACGCGCGCGGTCACGTCGTCTGCACCGCACTCATGGCAGCCTGGGTCTGATCGTGATCGACTACCTGCAATTGATGAGCTCGAATGCCGGCAAGGCCAGCGAGAACCGCGCGACCGAGATTTCCGAGATTTCTCGGTCGCTGAAAGCGCTGGCCAAGGAGCTGGATGTGCCGGTGATTGCATTGTCGCAGTTGAACCGCAGTCTGGAGCAGCGTCCCAACAAGCGGCCGGTGATGTCCGACCTGCGCGAGTCTGGCGCGATCGAGCAGGATGCCGACCTGATCCTGTTTATCTACCGCGACGAAGTCTACAACAGCGATTCTCCGGTCAAGGGCAAGGCTGAGATCATCATCGGCAAGCAGCGTAATGGTCCGATAGGCAAAGTGGATCTGGCATTCAGGGGCGAATACACGCGCTTCGACAACCTGGCATCGGGCGGCTATTGATTATTCTTGCGTATCGTTGCGTCCCTTGTGTTTGAAACGCGATGCGATAAATTGCAGGGAATGCAGCAATATTGTTTGAAGCCGGCAATCCTTTCATATACAATGCGCATCCTTTTAGGCGCGTAGCTCAGCTGGTTAGAGCACTACCTTGACATGGTAGGGGTCGTTGGTTCGAGTCCAATCGTGCCTACCAACATCTAGAGTGCGGCAATGCCGCACTTTGTATTTTTGGAACAGGAATATGCCAGTCATTACTTTACCGGATGGTTCGCAGCGCAATTATCCGCAGGCAGTCACCGTGGCGGATGTCGCACTCAGCATCGGTGCGGGTTTGGCCCGCGCGGCGCTGGCGGGTAAGGTGGATGGCAAGCTGGTCGATACCTCGTATCTGATTTCACAAGACGCGGCGCTGGCGATAATTACCGACAAGGATGCCGAAGGACTGGAGATTATTCGCCATTCCACCGCGCATTTGCTGGCTTATGCGGTCAAGGAGTTGTTCCCCGATGCGCAGGTGACCATAGGCCCTGTGATCGAGAACGGCTTCTTCTACGATTTTTCCTACAAGCGCCCGTTCACGCCGGAAGACCTCGTGGCCATCGAGAAGCGCATGACGGAATTGGCCAGGCAGGATTTGCCGGTGGCGCGCAAAGTCTTGCCGCGCGACGAGGCCGTGGCCTATTTCAAGCATATTGGCGAGCACTACAAGGCCGAGATCATCGAATCCATTCCTGCCGATCAGGATGTTTCGCTGTACAGCGAGGGCGAGTTCACCGACCTGTGCCGCGGTCCGCATGTACCCTCAACCGGCAAACTGAAAGCTTTCAAGCTGATGAAGCTGGCCGGCGCGTACTGGCGCGGCGATTCGAACAACGAGATGTTGCAGCGTATCTACGGTACGGCTTGGGCGAAAAAGGAGGAGTTGGATGCCTATCTGCACCAGCTCGAAGAGGCCGAGAAGCGCGATCACCGCAAGCTGGGCAAGCAGCTGGAATTGTTCCATATGCAGGATTCATTAAACCAAATATTGAATTTTAATTTTTAAATTTTTTTTCATTAATATTCGCAAAATTAGACAACAAAAAATGAAGGTATTAAACCTATTTGCAGTCTTATCTTCAATTATGGTTGCCACCCTTGCCATCCCACCAATCTTTAAACAACAAGGCAACAATTGGATGTCACAGAGTTTGCCGTCACTTGGCCACTTTAAACTAAGAAACCTATGCATGCCCGGTTCACA
>JACPVZ010000021.1 GCA_016197305.1 Nitrosomonadales bacterium
GATCTCGCGCTGCTCGTACCAGAAGATGACATCCTTGATGCTGTATGACTGTGAAAGGGGCATGGGCAAGGCTGAGGCGCGGTTCACACCGGCAAATGGCTCAATCGTAAACCTCAGTGCAATGCGACGGATTGGTCAGGCGCCGCCTGCTTGGTCGAGCGCTCGGTCACCCGGTCGAGCAGCTTGCGCATATTGCCCAGCGAAGCCAGATGCAGATAGGCCAATCCCAGCGCGCCGCTGCGGAACAAGGCCGGCAACTGCTCATCGCCCAGCTTGCCGAACTTGGTTTCATCGATCAGATAAAAATCGTTGAGCTGGAATGTCTGCCCAGTGGAAGTATCGAAGCGCGCGCCCTGCTGGACAAACAATCCGAGCTCCTCCAGCTGTTTGGTAATCAATTCGGTGCGTGCGAATTCCTGCTGGAAATTGTTCAGGAACTGCATCACCTCATTCATCCGCGGCTCCAGCTTGCCTTCGGCATTGACCAGCAACTCGCCATGGTCGGCATTCAGTGCCGGGCAACTGTCATCTATGCACACCACCAGCTTCCCCGGCTCCGCCCCCTCGGCCAGCACGAACGGATAACGCCTGACGAAGGCGGGGATATAGCGCGCGTCCCACTTGCCCTGGCCATCGACAAACAGGTTCTCGCCGGTCCGTACGCCCAGCAGGGCTACCGGACGCAACGGCTGTCCCGCGGCGCGGACGAACACGATAGGGTACTCGCGCGCCGCCTCGGCAAACTCGACGCCGGCCAGCAACACCGCAGTGGTGTCGCATGCAAATAGAAAATTGACTTCGTTGGCGGCAAATTTCAGATTACGATGCAACTCGGAATTCAGCGCCACGACCTTTTTGTAAAAAGCGAATGCGTTCATTTATGACCTCCTCCGATAAGCAACCATCAACAATTAGCCGTACAACTTGCGGCCGCGTATCCGCGCACGGTGCGCCCTGCGCTGTTCGGCCTCGGTCAGTGGCCGGGGTTTCTTTCCCTCGAACGGGTTCTTGCTCGAGTTGTACTGGATCTTCAGCGGCGTGCCCTGCAACTTGAATATCTCGCAGAAAGTGCGTTCCAGATAACGGGTATAGCTGGCCGGCACATCGTCCAGGCCGCTGCCGTGAATCACGATCAGCGGCGGGTTGCTGCCGCCCTGATGGGCGTAGCGCATCTTCGGCTTGAAACGCCCGCCCTTGGGCGGCTGCTGTTTCTCCAGTGCCCCGATCAATGCGCGCGTCAACTTGGGCGTGGACAACTTGGCCATCGCCGCGGCATAGGCTTCGTTCACCGACTGCAACACGCCGGCCACGCCATTGCCGTTCAGCGCCGAGATGTAGTGGCGCTTGGCGAAGCCGAGAAAATGCAGCTTGCGCTCGATATCGTTCTTCACCATGTTGCGCTGGTACTCGTCCAGACCGTCCCATTTGTTCACCGCCAGCACCAGCGCACGCCCCGCCTGCAGCACGAAATCGGCGACATGCGCGTCCTGCTCGGTGATCTGGTCGCGGGCATCGACCACCAGCACCGCGACGTTGGCATCCTCGATTGCCTGCATGGTCTTGATCACCGAGAATTTCTCCACCGCCTCGTCGACCTTGCCGCGCCTGCGTACACCTGCGGTGTCGATGATGGTGTATTGCTTGCCGTCGCGTTCAAAGTCGATGTAAATGCTGTCGCGCGTCGTGCCCGGCTGATCGAACGCGATCACGCGCTGCTCACCAAGTATCGCGTTCACCAGCGTGGATTTTCCGACATTGGGGCGACCGACGATGGCGATCTTGGGCGGGTGTTCGGCACCGGTTTCTTCTTCCTCTGCCACCGGCGGAAAATTCTCCAGCGCGATCTCGATCACCTCGGTCACGTTATCGCCGTGCGCCGAAGAAATCGGCAGCGGCTCACCCAGCCCCAGCTCGAAGAACTCGGCGGTCACGCGCGCACGCGCCATTCCCTCGGCCTTGTTGACCAGCAGCAGCACCGGCTTGCCGGTCTTGCGCAACTGCCCGGCGATGATCGCATCCTGTGGCGTACATCCGGCCCGCCCATCGACGATGAACAGCACCATATCGGCCTCGTCCACCGCCTGGCGGCTCTGCTTCGCCATCTCGTACATGATGCCGTCCCTGGCAACCGGCTCCAGCCCGCCAGTATCGACCACCAGGTAGGGGCGCTCACCCACCCTGCCGCGGCCATAATGACGGTCGCGCGTCAGCCCCGGCAGGTCGGCGACCAGCGCATCGCGGCTGCGCGTGAGACGGTTGAACAACGTAGACTTGCCCACATTCGGACGACCTACCAAAACCAGCGTGGGCAACATTCAGTTTACTTTCTTCAGTGGAGGGACAGCGAGTACAGGCCGCCGTTGCGGGTCTGTATCAACGCCCCCTGGTCCAGCGGCAGCGGCGCATTTTGTATCGCGCTGCCATCCAGTTTGATGCGTGCGGCAAAGCTGCCATCCTCGCGTTTCAGCGCGTGCAGATATCCTTCGTAGTCTCCAACCAGCACATAGTCATCAAATACGCCGGGAGCCGCTGTATCGCGCATGAACATCTGTTCGTTCTTCCAGATCGTACCGCCGCTGCTTTTATCCAGCGCCATCACCGCGCCGCCCGCATCGCTCAGGTAGAGATACTTGCGCAACAATGCCATGCCTTTGTCGCTGGAAATCTCGCGGTTCCACAACGGACTGCCCTGCGCCGGATCGAAACATGCGAGCCGCCCCTGGAACGAAATCGCACAGAGCTGCTCATCGTCGACCACCGGGTTGCTGGTGATGTCGCTGATCCGCTCCAGCTCGGTATTGCCGCGCGGCTGCGACACCGCAGATTCCCACAACACCGAGCCATCCTTGATGTTCAAGGCCGCGAGTTTTCCGCCGGCGAATCCGGCGAAAGCCACGCCGCGCTGCAGCGCGACGCCGGCATGACTGCGCACCACCAGCGCGGGCGTGCTGCGTTCATACATCCAGGCGCGCTTGCCGTCGGTCACATTCAGGCCGGTGATGCGTCCATCGCCGCTGCGCACGATCACGATACCCTCGGCGACTTGCGGAACGCTCAGCACTTCGCTGGACACCCTGCTACGCCACACCTGCTTGCCGGTCTCGTCATAGGCCAATACATCGCCCTTGTCGCCGCCGACGATCACCAGTCCCGCACCGATGCCCACGCCACCGCTGATGCCGATGCCGGTTTCGATGCGCCACACCTGCTTGCCCGTGGCGCGCTCCAGGCGCGACAACATGCCCTTGCCCGACGCACCATAAAGCGCCGTGTCAGTCAGCGCGGGCTGCAGCAGGCTGTTACCCATCTCGCCGAGATCGGCGTGCCAGCGCACATCGAATCTTGCCGATTCATGGAAATCCACCAGCTTGGCGGGCTCAGCCTCGTCTTTGGCGCTGGTAAACCAGCCCTTCACGGTAGAACATCCGCCCAGCGCCAGCAGCAGAATCAGGCCTGAGCAGAGCCGGCCTGTTCCAACGAGCAGGCGCGCCTGCATCATGGCGCGACTCCCAGCGCATCCATCTTCATCTGGATCAGGTTGCGGTACATGCTCTTGCTGTCGGTCTTCTCATAAGCCAGTTTGTAGGAGCTGCGCGCCTCGGCCGCCTTGCCTTGCGCATTCAGCACATCGCCCTTCAGGTCGGCATACAAGCCCTCGAACGATTCGGCATGCTTGGCTTCCAGCAGGTGCAGCGCCTCGGCATAGTTCTTTTCGTCGAGCAGCACCGCCGCCAGGCGCAGGCGCGCGACATCCTTCAGGCTGTCGTCGCCGGAATGATCGATCACCCACTGCAGCTGGCTCTTGGCGCGGGCCAGATCGCCGCCCTGCTCGTTCATCTGCGCGGCGAGCAATGCCGCACGCGGCGCATACCCGCTGCCCGCATACTTGTCCATCACCGCGCTGGCGGCGTCGTTGTAACGCTTCGCATCCTGACTGCCCAGCTGATTGAGGAACTGGTTATACAGCGTCGAGGCTTCAGCCGACTGCTTGTTCTGGTAATACTGCCAGCCGCGCCAGCCGCTCATCGTGACCAGCACCACCAGCAGCGCGCCGAGCACCCAGCTGCCGTTGTCCTTCCACCATCCCTTCAGTGCCTCCAGCTGTTCCTGTTCCTGCAAATCCAGTGCCGCCATGTCTTACTCCTGCTCGATAAATTGAATAACTGTCTCGGCGGCATCCTGCACGCTGACGCGCACCTGCTCACCACCCTGCATAGGCTTGACGCTCACCTGCTGCGCCTGCGCCTCATCGTCACCGATCACGATCGTGACCCGTGCCCCGCTGGCATCGGCCTTCTTCATCTGCGACTTGAAGCTGCCGCCGCCGCAATGCAACGCCACGCGCAATCCGGCATCGCGCAAATTCTCTGCGACCAGGCCGGCCAGGCCGCTCGCCAGCTCGCCCTGATGCACCACATACGCATCCAGCTCCGGCCCGGGCAAGGCCATGCCGTCTTCCTGCAACAGCGCGAGCAAACGCTCCACGCCCATCGCGAAACCTATCGCCGGGGCCGGCTTGCCGCCGATCTGTTCGATCAGGCCGTCGTAACGACCTCCGGCACAGATGGTACCCTGCGCGCCCAAACGCGTGGTCACCCACTCGAACACGGTGCGGTTGTAGTAATCCAGCCCGCGCACCAGACGCGGATTGATCTCGAACGGCACCCCGTGACGCGTCAATATTTCCTGCACTGCGGCAAAATGCGCCAGCGCCTCAGGTTCCAGTTCGTCCATCAGCCTGGGCGCACCGGCGATCAGTTCCTGCATCGCGGGATTCTTGCTGTCCAGGATGCGCAGCGGATTGCTGTGCAGGCGGCGCGTCGCGTCGGCATCCAGCGACTCCTGATGCTGCTCGAAATAGGCGATCAGCTTTTCGCGATGGCGCTGGCGCGAGGCGCTGTCGCCCAGGGTATTGAGTTGCAGCGTCACATCGCGCAAGCCCAGCTTCTTCCACAGCCGTGCGCACATCAGGATCTGCTCGGCATCGATGTCCGGACCGGCATAGCCCAGCGCCTCGACACCGTACTGGTGGAACTGGCGGTAGCGCCCCTTCTGCGGCCGCTCGTGACGGAACATCTGGCCGCTGTAATACAAACGCTGCGGCGCGTTGTACAGCAGATTGTGCTGCAACACGGCACGAACACAGGAGGCCGTGCCTTCGGGACGCAGCGTCAATTGGTCGCCGTTGAGACTGTCTTCGAAGCTGTACATCTCCTTCTCGACGATGTCGGTGACCTCGCCGATCGCGCGCTTGAACAATGCGGTCGGTTCGACCAGCGGCATGCGGATGTTGCGATAGCCGTAGCTGTGCAGCCAGTCGCGTACCACCTCTTCGAACCATAACCACAATCCCGCCTCATCGGGCAGGATATCATTCATGCCGCGCACGGCTTGCAGGGTTTCGTTGCTCATTTTATATCTGGCCAGTGGAGAGTGGTGAGTGGAAAAACCCACTTGCCACTCTCCACTTACCGCATTTCCTCTGTATTTATTTGTTAACCACTTTAATCGGAATGCTGCGCGGCGTTGGTGGCGCATCGCCGCTGCGCGGCGCATATTTGCGTGCCACATAGCTGTCGACGATCTCGGTAAACTCCCTGGCGATATTGTCACCGCGCAGGGTCATCGCTTTCTCGCCATCGATATATACCGGCGCGGCGGGGCTTTCTCCGGTGCCGGGCAGGCTGATGCCGATATTCGCCAGCTTGCTCTCGCCCGGCCCGTTCACCACGCAACCCATCACCGCCACGGTCATGTTCTCGACGCCATCGTATTGCTTGCGCCACAGCGGCATCTGGGTGCGCAAATGGTTTTGGATGCTCTGCGCCAACTCCTGGAAGAAGCTGCTGGTGGTGCGTCCGCAACCGGGGCACGCCGTCACCATAGGCGCGAACGCGCGCAAGCCCATGGTCTGCAAAATCTCCTGGCCGACCAGCACCTCCTGGGTGCGATCACCGCCCGGTTCCGGGGTCAGCGAAATGCGTATCGTGTCGCCGATGCCCTCCTGCAACAGCACCGACAATGCCGCGGTCGAAGCGACGATGCCCTTGGAACCCATGCCCGCCTCGGTCAACCCCAGATGCAATGCGTAATCGCATTGTTGCGTCAGCGCGCGATAAACCGCGATCAGATCCTGCACTTCGCTGACCTTGCACGACAGCACGATGCGGTTATGCGCCATGCCCAGCTGCTCGGCGCGCGCGGCGCTCTCCAGCGCGGAAGCGATCAGTGCGGCGCGCGTCACCTCGCCGGCTTCCTTCGGCTGCGCCAGGCGCGAATTCTCGTCCATCATGCGCACCACCAGATTCTGGTCCAGGCTGCCCCAGTTCACGCCGATGCGCACCGGCTTGTCGTAGCGGATCGCGGTTTCGATCATCATCGAGAACGGATCGTCTTCCTTGCGCGTGCGTCCGACGTTGCCGGGATTGATGCGGTATTTGGCCAGCGCCTGTGCGCATTCGGGATAGTCGGTCAGCAGGCGGTGGCCGTTGTAATGAAAATCGCCGACCAGCGGCACATCGCAGCCCAGCGCATCCAGCCGCGATCGGATGTTTGCCACCTGCGCTGCGGCCTCGGGCGTATTCACCGTGATGCGCACCAGCTCGGAACCGGCCTGCGCCAGTTCGTATACCTGTTTGGTGGTGGCTGCCGCATCGGCGGTGTCGGTATTGGTCATCGACTGCACCACGACAGGCGCGCCCCCCCCCAGCATCACCTTGCCGACGATTACCCGCTGGGATGGGCGGCGTTTGACTGCACACGCACTCATCGTCACTCCACGGTCAAGCGCGCGACTTCGCTTGAAGAATTGATGTAGGGCGTCAGATCGACCGGCTTGTCGCGGCGATACAGATGCACCGAGGCCGCATGACCGATCACCAGAGAGAACGGTGCGCGTCCGTCCAGTTTCAACTCGCTGCCGCGCGGATTCACCTGCGACGAAATGATCTTGTCGTCGCGATTGCGGATTTCGGTCCAGGATTCTTCATCGAACACCAGGCGCAAGGCGCTGGGCTTGCCTGCATCGGAGGGCGTCACAGCGGGATTCGCTGCGGCATTCCCGGCGGCGCTGGCGGTGGGACTGGCCGGAGCAGGCGACGCAGACTTGCTGACAGGCACGGTCGCCGGCGCAGCAGGCTGGGCTGCCACGGGCGACGGCGCAACAGGTTCGGCAACAGCGGTCTGCGCCGGCGCGGCGCCCATGGCTTGCACTTCTTCCGGCAACGCAAGCGGGGTCTCAACCTTGGCAGGTTCGTTATTCGCGACCGGCCGGGTGTATTGCCACACCACGAAGGCCACGATCAATACCGCCAGCAACAAAGCGCCTCCCAGCCACACCAGGTTGATGCGCTGCCCCGATTGCGCAGTCGGGAAAGGCACCCCGACCGAGCTCGAAACCAGCGGTTGCGGCGCCATGCTCGTCCGCGGAAGCAAGGCAAACAACGCCTCCGCATCCAGATGCAGCAACTTGGCATAGCTGCGCACAAAACCGCGCACAAAGGTCATTTCCGGCAAATGCTCAAAATCGTCGGCTTCGAGCGCCTCGATCTGGCGCACCGCGAACTTGGTCTGATCGGCCACTTCCGCCACGCTCAAACCCAGGCTCTCCCTTGCTTCGCGCAATCTCCTGCCTACAGATGCCGACGCCGCTGTGTCACTGATTTGCATGTTTTCAGAAGACGTATCCATCATTCACCATTCGTCAACAATTGGGTTTCCCGCGCATCGGGATAGCGCTTGCGCAACTGCATACTGTAACTGGCCTCAGAGTTGCGGTCGCCCACCTTGCGCTCGATGCGCACCGCCAGCCACAGCTGCTCGGCGGTCAGGCTTTCTGCTTTCTCCGAATATCCGGCGAAATATTTCTTGGCGGTGACGTAGTCACCGTTGGCGAAATTCAATTCCGCCAACGGCAACATCGCATCGGTCAGGCCGGGCTGCACCAGCAGCGCACGCTGCAAAAACTCTTCGGCATCCTTGCTGTCCCCGGCCTTCTTCGCGCAAACTCCCGCATTCAGATAGGCTCGCTCCGGAGTGGCATATAGCGGGTTCTTGATGGCCGCCATAAAATGCGCGATGGATTCCTTCTCGCGTCCGCGCTGGCACAGGAACCAGCCATAATTGTTGTGAGTGTCGGAATCGTTTTTATCGAGACTCAGGCTCTGCTGAAAATCCTGTTCCGCCTCCTTGTATTCGCGCAAGGCCAGGTTGACCAAGCCGCGCACATTGTAGGCCGGCGCATAGTTGCGATCCGCCTGAAGTGCCTGCTCGATCTCACCCAGCGCAACACCCAGCTGCGCACGCTCGTAATACATGCCGGCCAGCTCTGTGTGCACTTTGGCGCTGGCGTTGACGTTTTTGGCCTGTTCGAAGCCCGTCCGCCCGCCAGCGGCGCAGCCGGCCAGCAACACAAACGACAGAATAAGAACCCTGTTCATCAATGCACCTCCACCAGTTTACGCACGGTTCGTTTGGTCTTGTCCTGCACCTGCCCGGCCAGCTGTCCGCAAGCCGCGGCGATATCGTCGCCGCGCGTCTTGCGCGTCGTGGTCACGATGTCGGCCTGCATCAGCACATCCCTGAAACGCTGAATCGCGTCTGGCCGCGAACGCTGATAATGCGTCTGCGGGAACGGGTTGAACGGGATCAGGTTGAACTTGCATGGCACATCGCGCACCAGCCGCACCAGCTCATGTGCGTGCTGCACGCTGTCGTTCACGCCATCCAGCATCACGTATTCGAAGGTGATGAAATCGCGCGGCGCTTTTTCCAGATAGCGCTGACACGCGGCCAGCAATTGCTTGAGCGGGTACTTCTGGTTGACCGGGACCAGCACGTCGCGCAGCGCGTCGTTCGGCGCATGCAGCGACACCGCCAGTGCTACCGGGCATTCCTCGCGCAGCCGGTCCATCGCCGGCACGATGCCCGACGTGGATACCGTGACGCGGCGCCGCGACAGACCGTAGCCATGATCGTCCAGCATCAGGCGCAACGCGCTGACGGTGTTGTCGAAGTTCAACAACGGCTCGCCCATGCCCATCATCACCACATTGCTGATCGCCCAGTTGCCCTCGGCGTTCTTGCCGAGCTGATGGTTAGCCCACCACAACTGGCCGATGATCTCGGCGACGCTAAGGTTGCGATTGAAACCCTGCTTGCCGGTCGAACAGAACGCACAGTCCAGCGCGCAGCCCGCCTGCGAGGAAATGCACAGCGTACCGCGCGTCTCCTCGGGGATATACACCGCTTCGACGGCATTGCCGGTGCCCACGTCCAGCAGCCACTTGCGCGTGCCGTCATCGGACAGCTCCTCACGCATGATCGTCGGCACGCTGATGCAGGCGTGTTGCGCAAGCTTGTTGCGCAAACTGGCCGCGATGTCGGTCATCGCGGCGAAATCTGATTCCCCGGCTTTGTATATCCAGCGCATCAACTGGCGGGCGCGGAAAGGCTTCTCGCCCAGCTCCGCAAAATAGCCGGCCAGCGCCTGTGCATCAAAGTCGAGGAGGTTCTTTGGCATTTCCTGTTTCAATAATTAACGCGAGTACACGTTCAACGCCGGGAAGAAATATGCAATTTCAATCGCGGCATTTTCAGCCGAGTCGGAGCCATGCACCGCATTGGCATCGATGCTGTCGGCAAAATCGGCGCGTATCGTGCCCTTGTCGGCCTTCTTGGGATCGGTCGCCCCCATCAGGTCGCGGTTCTTCAGGATCGCACCTTCACCTTCCAGCACCTGAATCATCACCGGGCCGGAAACCATGAAATCCACCAGATCCTTGAAGAACGGGCGGGCGCGGTGCACTGCGTAAAAACCCTCCGCTTCAGCGCGCGACAATTGCGCCATGCGCGCAGCCACGATCTTCAGTCCGGCATTCTCGAAGCGCGTGTAAATCTGCCCGATGACATTCTTGGCAACTGCATCGGGTTTGATAATCGACAGGGTACGTTCAACAGCCATGCTACTCTCCAAACTTAAAGGTTGATAAAAAACGGCCTAGCATTCTATCAGGCTTTGCTTACGCGGTCTGCATGCTGCAGCGCCAGGCATCATCCAACAGCCACAACATCTGCGCAGCGGCTTCCGCACCCCTTTCGGGCGCGTCCCACCAATGCTTGAATAGCGGTCATTTTCCAGCGCTAATCGAAGCTACCATGCATCCAAAATGGATTAGAATCCGCATTAAATTAAATCCGGCCATTGTCGATAATCAAGCTATCAGCACCGATGATCCGCCATAACACGGCAGCTGACCGCCCTTTTCCAAGGATTACCACATGAAAATCCAAAATATACGCATCGGAGCACGTCTGGCAGGCGGTTTTTCCGTGGTCGTAGGACTGTTCCTCGTCACCCTGCTGCAGGTCGGCCTATCGCTCAACGGTGTCACACAGGACGTCAAGCAAATCAAGGAAGAAACCCTGCCCTATGTGCTGATCGTGGATCAAATGGACACCGACCGCGCACAAGTGCAGCAGTTCCTGACCGATGTATCGGCCACCCATGATCCAGCCGGGTACAAAGACGCGGAAGACGCTGCCAAGAGTTTTTTGTCCGGCGTGGCAAAATTCAAGCAGATGTACCAGCGTGAAGGCAATACCGAAAAGTTGAAGGAAATGGAAATCATCGAAGCGGACTTCAATCGCTTCTACGCCAAAGGCAAGACCATGGCCGAGGCCTACATCAATCAAGGAATTGATGCCGGCAATGCGATCATGGAAACCTTCGACAAGGACAGTGAGGCTGTTTCCGAAAAATTAGGCCCTTTCCGCAAGCACCAGACAGATGAAGCCAATGCCATGGCCGCCAACACGCTCTCCTCCGCCGAATCATCCCAGACGGCGATGATCTGGACGGGGCTGGTAGTGGCGGCTCTTGCAGGCTTTCTGTCATTTTTTATCACGCGCTCGGTGACTCTGCCGATGAACATGATGCACTCCACCATCGTGACCGTCGGCAAGAACGGGGATTTCACGCAGCGCATCGCCGTGCAGGGGCACGACGAAGTCGGCCAGACGGCAACTGCCTTCAACGATTTGATGGCTGCCCTGCAGAACACGCTACGCCAGATTCACGATGGCATAGACGAGATCAATAATGCCTCTCGCACCCTTTCTTCAGTCTCCCATCAGGTTGCTGACAGCTCCGCACAACAAAGCGAAGCCGCATCGTCGATCGCCGCGACCGTCGAACAGGTCACGGTCAGTATCAATCATGTCTCGGACAGCGCCAGCGATGCGCTGAAAATATCCCGGGAATCCGGCGAACTGTCCGCACAGGGTGGCGAAATCATCCACAATGCCGCTGGCGAAATGCAGAAGATCGCCGAGACCGTGCGTCAGACTTCACTCTCCATCGAAGAACTGGGCAAGCAATCCGCCCAGATCTCCAGCATCGCCCAAGTCATCAAGGAAATCGCCGACCAGACCAACCTGCTCGCATTGAATGCGGCGATCGAAGCCGCGCGCGCCGGCGAACAAGGGCGCGGTTTTGCGGTGGTCGCGGATGAAGTGCGCAAATTGGCGGAACGGACCGGCAATGCCACCAAGGAAATTTCGGAGATGATAGGCGGCATCCAGAGCACGGCTCAAGTCGCGGTAACCAGCATGTCCGGGGCGGTCGGCCAGGTAGGAGAAGGCGTCGCGCTGGCCGAACAGGCTGGAGATGCGATCAACCAGATCAAGGCCAAATCGGCCCAGGTGCTAGCCACGGCTAGCGACATCTCTGCAGCTCTGGAAGAACAGAGCAAGGCCAGCAACGACATCGCCGTGAACATTGAAAAAGTCGCACAAATGACCGAGCAGAACAGCGCAGCCACAAACAACACCTCCAACGCGGCAGATCACCTCTCGGAGCTGGCAGAAAGCATGCGTGTCACGGTAGACCGTTTCAAGATCTGACTCTGCCCAACTGTGCCAATATCCGCCCCCATCACCCAGGCGCATCCGCGATGCATGTCCGGTTGCGCCCTGCATGCTTGGCCTGATACAGCGCCTTGTCGGCCGCCCCGCTCAGCAATACCGCATTATCAAACCGACCGACTTCGGCGATGCCGCAACTGAAGGTGACGCCAAACTCCCCAGCATCTGACTGATGATGCAGCCGCGAAAAATCCTCGCGGACAGCATCCAGGACCTTGCTGGCCGATGCCGCGTCGGTATCGACCAGGACGATTGCAAACTCCTCCCCCCCATAACGTCCGACCAGATCGGTTCCGCGCAAACGCTGCTTGAGCAGCCGCGCCAGGCTCTTGATCACGCGGTCCCCGGCGGGATGGCCATAGGTATCGTTGACACGCTTGAAGTGATCGATATCCACCATCGCGAGACTCAGCGGCATACCTTGACGTATCGCCCGCGCCACCTCGCGCTCAAACTGATCCGTTATCGCCGCATGGTTTAGCAGCCCGGTCAGGCCATCGCGCACCATCAATGCACGCAGGCGTAACGAACGGCGGATGCGGCTGGTCACCGCCGCGACCAGCCGTTCCGGCTGGATCGGTTTGGACAGGAAGTCGTCCCCCCCCAGATTCATCGCAATTTGCTGCTTGCCGACATCTCTTTCGGCGGACAGAAATACGATGGGAATGCTGTCGTAAACATCCATCTGGCGGATCACCTTGGCCAGTTCCATGCCATCGCAGCCGGGCATGTACATGTCGACCAGGATCAAATCCGGGACAAATTCGGACAATGCCGGCATCACAGTCAACGGATCGTTGACCGCTCTCGCCTCCATTCCCGCTTGCTCCAGCACGCCAGCATACAAGCTGGCGAGCGCGACCGAGTCTTCAATAATCAGCACGCGGTACGCAGCACCGGGGGCGCTCGAAGTCATTTCATCCAGCCTGTCAATCAGGCTGCCCAGATGGACCGGCTTGACGATGTAAGCAATGCCGCCGACACGTACCGCCTCCAAGCGCACAGTGAATTCATCTTGCGCCGAAATAAAAATCACCGGCACCGTTTTTTCCCGGCTCTGCTGGATTTCCCGGATGGCGGCTATGCCGGCCATCGAGCCTTCCGGGAACTGGATATCCATCAGCACCACCACATCCGGATTTGCCTGCATCGCCAGCCGAAAAGCACTCAAATTGTTAAACACCGTTATTTCATAACCAAAATAACTGAGCTGCACCTTAAGCTCTTCAGCCTGAGCCTCATCATCCTCAACGATATACACCCTGCGGCATCCGGCAGTATTTGACTGCACCGACGGCACTGCGACACTCGAAGCGTCACCGCCCCCCTGAGTGAGCGCAGCCTGACGCAATTTAACCAGCAAACCCTGAACCTGATCGCGCTGTGCAGCACTGAGCGCAGACCTGGCCTGCGCATGCAGCTTGAGACAGGCCTCAAGATTGCGCGCGGCATCGCTCAATGCGGGAAAACCGAAGGTCTTGCCCGAACCGGTCAAGCTATGCACCATGCGGTGCAAGGCCTGAAATCCCTCCTCGTCCCAGCCAACCAAGGGGATCGCATGCCAGCTCAGCTCTATCTGTTCCAGCTTGGCCGGCAATTGAGCGGCGTAGGCATCGCTCAACACCTTCAGTTTGGCTTGCAATGCCTGCGGATCAGCCATCTGCACGCTCCCATATCTGCTGCACCTGCTCCGCCAATGTCATCGGGTCAAACGGCTTGGGAATCACGCCCAGCGCACCCATCTGCCTGTAACTGGCAATTTCATTAGCCTGCACCTTGGCAGTCATAAATACCACCGGCGTCGCGGCAAACTGCGGCATGGTTCGCAACACCTTGAGCGTAGCCGGCCCGTCCATACCCGGCATCATCACATCCAGCAGGATCAATTGGGGAATGAACTGCGGGGCACGTTGCAGCGCCTCGTCTCCTGAGCTGCATACTTCCACGGTATACCCGCCCAGCGACTCCAATGCCAAGCGAGCCACCATCTGGATGTCCGGCTCGTCTTCCACGTACAGCACTCGCGTCAATTTTTCCGTCATTGCCAATCTCGCCCACTGAAGCGCTTCTCGATACCATCCAACACACCGGCTGAATAATAAACCAGTTTGACTGGTGCGATTCAAACACAGCCAGCTCGCCCCTGTCCGACAGTTTTACGGGATTTTGCATTTTTCGTCTTTAAATCATTGCGTGATGAGTCGAACATGCTGCAGAATACGCGCTCCAAGGTTTTATTGACACAAGCCAGAACTTGGCAAGACTAATATGGAACGCTCCATTATCAGCACACTGCTGCTAAGCTCGATCCTGCTGTGGCCGCTGCAGTCGTATGCAGTATTCAAAGACGGTAACGCCCTTTATTACGGCATCATCGATAGCCAGCGCAAGGCCATTCCGGGCGAGAATGAAGACAATTTCGGCTATGTGGCTGGCGTGGTGGATTCAAAGAACCGGCTGCCCGATCCGGTGACCGGGGTAAAATTCTGCGTTTCCGAAAACGCAAAAATAGACCAGCTCAACGAGATCATTCTGAACTACTTGAGGAACCACCCCGGTGTCAGGCTCTACCCGGCAACGAACCTTATTTCGGCAGCTCTCAGCGAAAAATTCCCCTGCAAATAGTCTCGGGATAGCCAGCCAAAGCAAAAGGCCAACCTCGCGGTTGGCCTTTTTTGCACTCATCCAGCAGCCCGTGCTTAGGCGCGTTTCTTGAACTCGTTAGTACGGGTATCGATCTCGATCTTGTCGCCGATCTCGATAAATGCCGCGACAGGCAACTCAAAACCAGTGTTGATCTTGGCCGGCTTCATTACCTTGCCTGATGTATCGCCGCGCACCGCCGGTTCGGTATAAACGACTTCACGCACGATGGTATTGGGCAATTCGACCGAAATCGCTTTCTCGTTGTAGAACACCACCTCGCAAGGCATGCCGTCCTCAACATAGTTGATTGCATCACCCATGCTTTCAGCTTCGATCTCGTACTGGTTGTAATCGCCATCCATGAACACGTACATCGGATCGGCAAAATAAGAGTAAGTGCACTCCTTTCGATCCAGGATGATCTGGTCAAATTTGTCGTCTGCGCTGTATACGGTCTCCTTGGCGGTTTCGGTCAACAGATTTTTCATCTTCATCTTGACCACCGATCCGTTACGGCCAGAACGGCTGTATTCCGCCTTCAGAATGACCATCGGCTCGGTGCCGACCATGATCACGTTACCTGCGCGAAGTTCCTGTGCTGTTTTCATGTTTACTGCCCTTCAATTTCGAAGGCGCGCATTCTACCGATTTTTCGTGAAAAATCCAGTAGATTCAACGCCAGGTTGTTATCGGCCAATTGCCTTGACCACCGCTGCGCATGGGACTGAAGTTCAGCGCATGCTGCCGCAAACGCCGGCCAAGCCTGCCCAGCCCCATGCTCCATGTTCCATGCCCGCCACAAGGCTTGCACCGACTCTGCCGCATGCGCACTCAGCTGCGAATTGTACAGGCTCCCAAAAGCCTGCAACTTCTCCCAATGCACTGCATCGTGCTGGGGATATATTTGCCAGACGAGTGGCTTGCCCGCCCATTGCGCTCGCACAAAGGAATCCTCACCTCGGACGAAATTCACATCGCATGCCCACAGCAGCTCGTCGTAACGCTCCTGCTCGACAAACGGCAACACCCGAACCTGCAAATCACCTCGGATATAAGTCTTACCAACGCAGGGCGCATCATCGCCAAAATATTGTCCAATTTGCGGCAGGATACGCCCTTCCGGAACCAGGCATAGCACTGGATGAGCCCCCTCTGCCCAAGCCTGCAGCAACCCGAAAAGCGCGGCATTTTCATATCCAAACAAAGATATCTTCAACCTCCCCTCAGCCGGCATTGCGATGCCTACAGATTGCCAGAATGCCTGCTGCAGCGCAGCATCACGCTGGAAAACATCACGCCTCTGCAACAAGTCGCGCTCAAGCAACAAACCGCCAGTTTGTTCGGTAAACCCGGGAAAGAAATAATATTTGGTCAACGGCAAACGAGGATGGGGCGATGGCAATCCATGACAGCCCTGTATCCAGGCTTCCGCGCTCAGATACTCAAGGTTAATCCATACCGGCTGCGGCACTAGTTCTGCCATCGCGTCAATATAGGATTCAGGCAAGGCGCAGCCGAACGCCTCTATCACCAACCCAGCTGGACGCATTTTAGAAAAATCACCCCTCCAGCGGCATATTTCGACTCCACGTTGGCATTGCTCTGCCAGCGATGCATCAACCGCATTGCACAGCCTGGATAAGCTCGGCAAATCATCAACCCACAACCTAACACAATAGCCGTATTCCGCCGCAAGCTGCCTGGCTAAGCGCCAACTCACTCCGATGTCACCGAAGTTATCGACAACATTACAAAAAATGTCACAGCGTTGTGCCGCCAATCCCCGTTTGCTGCTCATCAATTCCATTCCTGCCCCTCTCGGCAACCATACAGGCACGTAATCAAACCGTCACCATTTCAAGCCCGGGAAAGCAACACGCGCACACCAATCAGTCCGATTTCATCCCAGGCTGTCCGCCGGTATTATTTACCTCCGGCTCTGTGCTAAGCTAACGCCACTCAATCCATAAAGACAAACATGATCACGATCGAACAAGCCAACCATGTAGTGAATGTCGCCGTAATGGGCGAATTTACCATCGCCGATTTCAAGACTTTTGAAGAGCAATCGCTGTACCAGCTAAAGTCAAGCGGCACAGTCAATTTGCTGTTCGACTTGCGTGCCATGATCAGCTACACGCTGGACGTCGCATGGGAGGAAGTCAAGTTCTTTAGCCGCGAACACCACCACGATTTCAACAGGATTGCCGTAGTCACCGACGACCAATGGCTAACCTGGCAGGCATGGCTATCTCGCCTGTTTGTAGATGCAGATATCCGCGTGTTCACCGAATATGAAGAAGCAAATGCCTGGGTTATGAGCTGCTGACCCTATCCCTGAAACCTTGCCCCAGCACCGGATTTTCCGGCCTAAAAAAACAGCGTGGTGCCAATGGCATCACGCTGCATCTTAATTTTGAGTTACCCCCCGAAACGCCGCGACCAGACTTACCCGCGCACGCTGCCAATTCCATCGGCCGTTATCGATTACCCGCTGCTGTCGCCGATAAAACATCTCCAGGGTTCACACCCGGGACGGTAATAGCCGCTGTAGTGATCGCTTTGCTCTGCGCGGGCGAAATCGCAATCGCCACAGCAGTAAGCGCCGCGCCCATTTTTGGAGCGGCGGCTATTGCGGCTGCAGTCACCTCGGGTGCTGCATTAGGCGCGACGCCGATAACGGCTTTGACCACGGCAATGGGCGGCTCGCCAGATGAAATCAAACCGCTTGTTACCTGACTTGGCGATACGCCTATTTTCAGCGCATCCCGTGCTATCCTGTCTATTCCCTCGCCGGCCATCAATTGATTAAGCATTTCCTGCTCGACCTGGTACCTGTTCATCCCGGCGACAAATTCAGCGTGAGCAATACCCTGAGTTAACCCCAAGGCCAGAACCAGTGCTTTTACTTTGATTGGCATTTTCATGAAGCACCTCCTGCTACCAGTATTGACGTTCGAAACTCCAAGCAACCATAAATAAACCAACTGCGTCGTGATGCTAACACCCGTTCAGGCAAAATTTCAACCTTATTCATAATATTGCTTTAGCCCCTCTTGGGCATTTCAGCAACCTCACCACCCTCTAATTTGCTCACGCGGCACCTTCGCACAACAGCCCCATAAACAAAAAACCCGCCATCAGCGGGTTTTTCAAGGACTGCACAACTAGCGCCGCTGGCTATTTCAGCTTGGTTTCTTTGTACATGACATGCTTGCGAGCCTTGGGATCAAATTTTTTAATCTCGATCTTTTCAGGCGTAGTGCGCTTGTTCTTGGTCGTAGTGTAAAAATGACCAGTACCAGCACTAGATTCGAGTTTTATTTTTTCGCGCATCACCTGCTCCTTAAACGTTTACGCCGCGGGAGCGCACTTCGAACAACACTGCATCAATACCATTTTTGTCTATGGTACGCAGAGCTGCATTGGTCACGCGCAAGCTAACCCAGCGATTTTCACTTTCAACCCAGAAGCGGCGGCGTTGCAGATTAGGCAAAAAACGACGCTTGGTTTTGTTATTAGCATGGGAAATATTGTTCCCGCTCATCGGGGCCTTTCCCGTCACTTGACAGACACGTGCCATAGCTCTACTCCAACCAGTTTTTCAAAAGAGCGCGGATTCTACCGAAGGAATCCAGAATATTCAACATGAATTTTGAAAAGGCCCACAAAAGCCATCACGACACCTATCACTCTGAATGATATATACAAATCGGGGCGCCCTGAAATCAGTCTGCAACACCTCCTTAATTCAACTGAAACAACTCATGGTTATGCTGCGACACCTATCCTCTCTTAAGGACACTCACAATGAACTCCCTTTTCAAGCAAGCATATAGCGCCCATCGCAACCAGACCGTCGAAACGATTCTATATCATGTTGATGCAGTCCAGCCTGAAACTAAAATCGAGGAAATATTCGCAATATTTTCCGCCCATGAAAATTGGCGGGCGATACCCGTCGCTCAAAATGGACGCCCGATTGGGCTGATAAACCGTTATGCTTTCTTGGACAGTCTTGCCCAACCTTCCCGCCGGGAGCTGCTCTGCAATGAGCCGTGCGCAGAAGTAATGAACGCATCCCCCTTGCTAGTAGAAAAATCAATGCCCATTCACGAGCTAAGCGGATTTTTAAGTGAATCTGACCTCCGACATTTTGCCGGCGCCTTTATTATCACCGAGCAAGGCCGCTACATCGGCCTGGGAACTGGGCAGGCTCTGCTGCGCGAAATCACCAAAGCCCAGGTCGAGGCCATGCGCCATGCCAACCCCTTGACTGGCTTACCCGGCAATACCCCCATCAATGCGCAGATTGAACATTTGCTGCAATCTGGAATTTCCTTTGCTGTTTGTTATGCCGATCTCGATAATTTCAAGCCTTTTAACAATGCGTATGGTTACTCCAGAGGCAATGAGCTGATTCAGTTTACTGCCAAGCTGCTCACCAACCTTTTCGATCCCATACAAGATTTTATTGGCCATGCCGGGGGGGACGATTTTATCCTTGTCCTGCGAAGCAAGGATTGGGAGCAACGATGTCATCGTGCGCTTTCCGCTTTTGCGCATACCTCCTCCGCACTGTTTGAAAAGGACCATCACTCCATCGGCAGTTATCAAAGCAGTGATCGCCAAGGCCGGTTAATTCGCCATCTATTTCCCACCCTCTCGGTCGGCGCGACACGGATTAGCCCGGAATCATTCAGCTCGCACCATGAAATCGTTGAAGCAGCGGAAACCGCCAAGAAAATGGCGAAGAAAAAGCCTGGGAACAGCTTATTCATTGAAAGACGTCACCTGCATCAGCGCGAGATGGCAGGAACGCATCACAACCACGCGAAAGCCCATTATGGATAAACAATCCACATATTTGCCGGTATGCATATTCCGCGGTATCCGCCTGGCACTACATCTCTTGTATGGAATACTGCTTGCCGTTATCTACCCGCACCTCAACCATGCCAGACAATGCCGCACCCTGAAGACATGGAGCAGGCAACTGCTGAATATTCTGAATGTAGGCATCCAGGTCGAAGGGCAGCAGCCGGCACATGGTGCAAGTGGATGCTTGATCGTAGCCAACCATGTCTCATGGCTGGATATTTTTGCGCTCAATGCGATCCACCCAGCACGCTTCATAGCAAAAACAGAAGTACGCAGCTGGCCCATCATTGGCTGGCTATGTAACCGCAGCGGCACCATTTTCATCGAACGCGCCATGCGCCAGAATACATCGATGATCAACCAGCAGGTCTGCGTCCTGCTGAAACAAGGCGTTTGTATAGGACTTTTCCCGGAAGGCACAACCACAGACGGAAAACAAGTCGGGCATTTTCACTCGTCGCTGATCCAGCCGGCAATTGATACCGGAATAAAACTCTGCCCCATTGCACTGCACTATCAAAGCAACAATAGCGCCCCCGAAAACCCGGCCGTTTTCATTGGTGAAATGGCGCTGGCGCAATCGATCTGGAAAATTTTGCGCTGTCCGCATCTCAACGCATTATTGGCATTCACCCCCGTACTACAGCCGGCCAACAGGAATCGCCGCGAACTGGCACGTGCGGCCCAACAAGCGATTGATCAAGCACTACAAGCCATTGCCCGGAAACCAGCCACGCAGAATGCCGATTTCACTTCCCCTGAGGCCAGGCTTTCATCGCGATCGTCTTATGCGCTGCTTATCGATCCACAGTTAAATTCTCACCTAAACCCTCACCAAAAATAATGCATTCATATTTTTTTCATTTTCTCGTCATCATCCTGCAATAGGACGCCCTTAATCTGCATACATCTTCAACCAGTCCAAAGAGGATGTCATGCTGGAACTCAATCAAAAAAACCATCCCCCCGTTCAACGCCGTTTAATAGTCAGCCTAGCCCGCCACGAAAGCGAAATAGAAGAAGCTCAGTGCTTACGTTTCAAGATTTTCGGGGAAGAAATGGGCGCCAATCTGCCCAGCGCTAAAGAAGGCATAGATCGGGACGTTTTCGACCCGCACTGCGAACATTTATTGGTTCGCGAAAATACAGGGAACAAGGTCGTTGGAACCTATCGCATACTTGCGCCTGAACAGGCGAAAAAAATCGGCAGTTATTACGCCCAGACCGAATTTGATTTGACCCGTCTGCTGCATCTCAGCGACCGCATGGTAGAGGTAGGGCGCTCCTGCGTACACAGGGATTATCGCGACGGCGCGACAATCACCCAGCTATGGGGAGGACTGGCTCAATACATGCAGCAACACCCCTATGAGTATCTGATCGGATGTGCAAGCATCAGCATGGCGGATGGTGGTCACGTCGCAGCAAGCATCTATCGAAAATTGCACCGCATCTATTTCGCCCCTGCCGAGTACCGTGTATTTCCACGCTGCCCGCTCCCCCTGCACGCCTTGAATCAATATCTTGATGCGCCAATTCCACCGCTACTCAAGGGCTACCTGAGGCTGGGCGCTTATATCTGCGGCGAACCCGCCTGGGATCCGGAATTCAATACCGCCGACCTGCTCATCCTGCTGCCGATGGCTCGCATGACCACGCGTTATGCGAAACACTTCATCAAGTAATGGCTTCAGATCTGCGCATCCACTACCCAGCCTGTAACAAATCCGTCACGATTCCTTCATCATATTTTCACATTCGGTATTTAAGCTGACCGGGTCGCACTGTAGCGGCTTTCAAAAACAACCCGGAGAGTTAATGATGCAAAAGAAATTGATGAAACGAAATGGACTGACTGTCGCCACCCTTGCAGCAGCGATGGCGCTACCTGTATCGGCTCTGGCCGACACGGCAAATGTAACCGTTTATGGCCAGGCTAATGTGTCCTACGATATCGTAAGCAATGGCAATGGCCCTACTGCCGCAACACAAGGCATCAGCACCAACAAAGTTTCCAGCAACGTATCGCGCCTCGGCTTCAAGGGTACTGAAGATCTGGGCGATGGCCTGTCCGCGATCTGGCAGATCGAACAGCAGGTTAACCTCGACGACACGACTGGCGCGGGCGGCACCGGCACGCTGGCAACGCGCAATACCTTTGCAGGCTTGGCTAGCGACAGCATCGGCAAGGTGATCCTGGGCCGCCATGACACGCCCTACAAGCTGGCCACCCGCAAGCTGGACGTGTTTGCCGACAACATCGCCGATAGCCGCGCGCTGACTGGTGGAGTTGCAGGAAAGTCTGCCGTTGTCGCATTTGATGGCCGCCAGACCAATATCGTTGCGTACACCAGCCCGTCCATGAACGGCTTTACCGGCTCGGTGGCCTACGTTGCCGGCGCGGAAACAGCCACCCTTGCCACCCAGACCAAAGGCTCCGCTTGGTCGCTGGCCGGCATGTACGACATGGCCCCGTTCTACGCTTCGCTGGCTTATGAAATCCACAACTTCGGCACGAATGGTGCTGCTAGCACGGGCACGATGGCCAGCGCCACCGCGCTGGCTGGCAGCAAGGAAACGGCCACCAAGCTGGGGCTGGGCTACACGCTGGATGCATTCAATGTGGGTTTCGCCTATGAGAAGAGCAGCGACAACACCGGCGCCGCCAACACCAACCAGTTCGGCCACAGCACCTACTACCTGTCCGGCAAATACAGCTTCGGCAACGACGCGGTCAAAGTGGCTTACACCAAGCAAGGCAACGTAAAAGGGGTAAGCAACACTGGGGCAAGCCACATCAGCCTGGGCTACGATCATAATTTGAGCAAGCGCACCAGCGTATATGCGCTGTACAGCGGCATCAGCAACCAGACTGGCGCGAGCTATGGCTTCTCGAATAACGGTTCCGGCTTCAGCGCCGCAGCAGGTGCGGGCGCCAAGCTTTCTGCCTGGTCGTTCGGCATGAAGCACTCCTTCTAAACACGAGCTTCATTCCAACTCGACGGGCGCTTCGCGGCGCCCGTTGTCATTGCAAACGGTGATAATCCACAAAATCACCGAATAACTGTAATAATCCTGTCATAAAACGCATCTAACATACGCATCGCCTCAAGGCGTTATGGATTTTAATGTCACACCAAGCAGCCGTTAGCAGCAACACACTTAAATACAATGGAGACAGCATGAATAACAAACTCAAGCAACTCATCCTCGGCATCACCATGGGATCTGCAATGGCTTATGCCAGCGCAAGTTACGCCACCGACATCACCGGTGCAGGCGCGACCTTCCCTTACCCGGTCTATGCAAAATGGGCTGATGCCTACAAGACTCAAACCGGCATCGGCATGAATTACCAGTCCATCGGTTCCGGCGGCGGCATCAAACAGATCATCGCCAAAACCGTCGATTTCGGCGCATCCGACAAGCCTTTGACACCCGAGGAACTCAACAAGGAAGGCTTGATGCAGTTCCCTACCGTGATCGGCGGCGTGGTTCCGGTGGTTAACATCAATGGCGTTGAAAACGGCAAGCTGAAGCTGACTGGCACCGTACTGGCCGACATTTTCCTGGGCAAAATCACCAAGTGGAATGACCCAGCCGTGGCCGCGATCAATACCGATCTCAAGTTGCCTGACGAAAATATCACGGTCGTACATCGTTCCGATGGCTCCGGCACCAGCTTCATTTTCACCAACTATCTGTCCAAAGCCAGCACCGACTGGAAGGCCAGCGTAGGTGAAGGCGCTTCCGTTTCCTGGAAGGCTGGCACCGGCGGCAAGGGAAATGAAGGCGTGGCTTCTTACGTGCAGCGCATCAAGGGCTCCATCGGTTATGTGGAATACGCTTACGCGTTGCAAAACAAGATGAACTCCGTGCAATTAAAGAATCGCGACGGCCAGTTCGTCAAGGCGGACGAAGAGTCGTTCAAGGCGGCCGCAGCTGGCGCGAAGTGGGAAGCCGCGCCAGGGTTCTACGAGATCCTGACCGACGAACCCGGCAAAGCCAGCTGGCCTATCAGCGGCGCGACTTTCATCCTGATGCACAAGACTCAGGACAAGCCTGAAGTTGGGCAAGAAGTGCTGAAATTCTTCGACTGGGCTTATGCAAAGGGCGACAAGCTGGCCACTGACCTGGACTATGTGACATTGCCTGACAACGTCGTGCAGCTGATTCGCGCTGCATGGAAAGCACAGCTCAAGGACGCATCAGGCAAGGCAATCTGGAAATAAGCCTGCGCAGCGTGGCTGACAAAGCACGCCACTAGGCTATAATTGCGGGGGCATTACGCCCCCGTAATTTTTTATACCTAAAAACATACCCATCATGCCGATGTTTTCACTCGAAGCACGTCTCAAACGACAGGCGCTGGTCGACATGCTGTTTCGCGGATTGACGCGCACCTCCGCTTTTGCGGTGTTGGCCCTGCTGGCTGCGATTATCGCCTCGCTGGTGATAGGCAGCATGCCCGCGATCCACACTTTCGGCCTGGGCTTCCTGACCAGTTCCGAATGGGATCCGGTCAATGACAAATTCGGCGCGCTGATCCCCATCATCGGCACGTTGATCACATCGAGCATCGCGCTGGTCATTGCGATCCCGGTGAGTTTTGGCATCGCTATTTTCCTGACCGAGCTGTCACCGCGCGTGTTGCGCCGCCCGTTGGGCATTGCCGTCGAATTGCTGGCAGGCATTCCCAGCATCATCTACGGCATGTGGGGGCTGTTTGTGTTTGCCCCGTTGTTCGCCGACCACGTCGAGCCGTGGATCAACGACCATCTGGGCACCCTGCCCTACATCGGCTCTTTCTTCTCGGGGCCACCGATGGGTATCGGCCTGCTCACCGCCAGCATCATCCTGTCTATCATGGTCGTCCCGTTCATCGCCTCGGTAATGCGCGATGTGTTCGATGTCGTACCAACCCTGCTCAAAGAATCTGCCTATGGCCTGGGCGCGACCACCTGGGAGGTGGTATGGAACGTAGTGCTGCCCTACACCAAAGTAGGCGTGGCCGGCGGCATCATGCTCGGCCTCGGCCGCGCACTCGGCGAGACCATGGCGGTGACCTTCGTGATCGGCAACGCCCATGAAATCAGCAAATCGCTGCTGATGCCCGGCAACAGCATTTCTTCTGCGCTCGCCAACGAATTCACCGAGGCGGTCGGCGATCTTTACACCGCCTCGCTGATCGAACTTGGCCTGATCCTGTTCTTCATCACCTTCGTGGTCCTGTCCATTGCCCGTTACATGCTTTACAAACTCGGGCAACGCGAAGGCCAGCCATCCTGATCGCCATGCTGAACCTGTACACACGCCGCCGCATCATCAACGCCGTCGGGCTGACCATCTCGCTGCTGGCCATGCTGTTCGGCCTGTTCTGGCTATGCTGGATACTGGTGACACTCCTGGACCACGGGCTTCCCGCACTCACCCCGGCCGTGTTCGCACAAATGACCCCGCCACCCGGCAGCACCGGCGGCTTGCTGAACGCAATCGCCGGCAGCCTGATGATGACACTGGTCGGCACGCTGATCGGCACTCCGATCGGGATCCTGGCAGGCACCTATCTGGCCGAGTTCGGCCAGCGC
>JACPVZ010000022.1 GCA_016197305.1 Nitrosomonadales bacterium
ATGGGTCTACTTCTCAAAAAAAGAAAAAGGGCTGCATCGCTGCAACCCTTTACTTATCTGGCTCCCCGACCTGGACTCGAACCAGGGACCTGCGGATTAACAGTCCGTCGCTCTACCGACTGAGCTATCAGGGAATGAAGAGGTGCGCATGATAGAGATTTTGCCACGGCCGGTCAACCTTAAATTGTATTTTTTATGCGGTTTTTGAAGCGTCTATTTCTGATCTTGCTTGCTTTGCTGATGGCGGCAATGGTGGCGATTTATCTGATACCTCTGGATGCCTACGTGCCGGAAGTCGAGCAAGTGCTAAGTAAGCAGCTGCGCGAACCCATCACCGTTCAGCATCTCCGTCTTGCCGCAGTGCCATTTCCTCATCTTGAGTTGCAAGGGGTGCGTCTGGGAGGGGATGAGCGCATTACCGCGCAATCTGTGGATGTGGAGTTGGATTTCTCGGGTTTGCTTGCAGGCAAAAAAGTATGTTGGCGCATTGTGATCAGGGATGGTGTGGCTGCCTATGCACAAGTGCGAAAACTTATCGTGTGGTTCAACAGCGCTCCTGCCGTTGTGCGGAGGGTGGCGGTGCGCGAGTTGCAGCTGTCCAGAATGGGCTTGCTTACCCCGGAGATGATATTGGGGCCGGTAGAAGGGAAGCTGGAATTCGCTCAAGATGGCAAACTTGAGCGTGCCTGGTTTGCAATGGATGAACAAAAAGTAACGGCGATTTTGTCGCCGCAAGCCGATCGGCGTTTCGATGTGAAGATGCACGCACGAGATTGGGCTGTTCCGCAATTCCCTCAGCTGGTGTTGGACGAGTTGCTGGTCGATGGTATGTTGGGCGAGAAGGATTTTATGGCGCAGAATTTTGCAGTTGCGCTACATGGTATGCATGCAAGCGGTTCCGGCAAGGTCGAATTTTCGGATGGCTGGCGCATCCAGAGTGCGTTCAGCGAGGTGGATGCGCCGCTCGATCAAGTGATGGCTGCGTTGGGGAACCCTCTCGCCTTGACCGGAGCCTTGCATGCAAAAGGTCAGCTCAACAGCCATGGAAAAGTATTGCGTGAGTTGAGAGATAATTTGCATTTCGCGGGTGATGTGCAGGGCAGTCATGTGACGCTGCGCATTGCGCAGGATTTTCAGCATCCATTGGCTTTCGATGAGATCGAAGCGCATGTTGCAGTTCAGCCGGAGCGCTTGGCGGTGAATGCGCTGGATGCCAAATTGTATGGCGGCAAGTTGTCAGGATCGGCGAGTGTCACTCGTAAGAACTCCATGCTGAAGGCAGATGTGTCGGTCAGCGAGATTGCCATGCAACCAGTCGTGGAGGCGCTAACCAATGAGATGCTGTTTAGCGGCAGCATGGATGGGGCGGCAAAGCTATCGATGCGTTTGGATGCGATCGAAAGGTTTTCGGAAAATTTGCATCTGGATGGCCATTTTCATTTGCGTAACGGTGTGTTGAGCAAACTGGATCTGGTTCAGGCGGCCAGTAATCCTGGCAAGGTGCCGGAAAAGATCGGTACCACTCGTTTTGACGATTTGAGCGGCTTGCTCAACATCGATGCCAATGGCTATCATTTCAGAAAAATAAAAATAACCTCGGGCTCGTTCAATGCCGATGGCAAGATTGACATCAGCCACTCATTGCAACTTGGCGGGATGCTGGATGCCGATGTTAAAGGTACGATTGGTCTGGTGAGTATGCCATTGGTGATCTCTGGCACATTGAGTAATCCCGTCGTCAGGCCAAGCGGAACAGCCTTGGCGGGCGCGGCCGTTGGTACGGCAATTCTGGGACCAGGACTGGGGACTGCGGTGGGGATCAAGATCGGTAGTTTTTTGAATAAGCTGTTCGGAAAGGACGGCGAAAAAAACGACAAGAAAAATAACACTAACCAACGGGCACTCGAGATGCCTGCAAAAAATTAATTTCCCGTCGAAACATAAGCGTGCTATCGGTTAGAATGCAGCATGGACGATAAAATTATATTTGTCAGGACCGCAAAGGGAGAGGACGAGATTCGCAGCAAGACTGCGCATCTTTCCGGTGATATTAAGCGCGCTTTGCTGATGGTGGACGGAAGCGCGACGTTTGGCGAGGTCAGCAAGCGCGCCGCGCCAAGTCTGCGCAGCAATCTCGGCATGATGATGAAGGAGTTGCAAGCCGGCGGCTATATCCAGAACAAGGCCAGTCAGGCTGAAGTGCCGAAAATGGTCATGCCAGCCAAGATGTCTGTGCCGCCGAAGCTGTCTGCACCGCTTAAAAAGCCAGGTGAAGCTGGTGTCGAATTGGATTTTACCGCAGCGTTTCGTGCACCTACTCCGGAGATGATGGCTGCCGAAGCCGTCAAGGCAGAAGCTGCAAAATCTAAGGCAGAGGCGGAAGCGAAGGCCCGCCAGGCAGCAGAAGAGAAAGCCCGGCTGGCCGCCGAGGAGGCGAAGTTAAAGGCGCAGCAAGACGCCGAAGCGGCGCGGCGCAAAGCCGAGCAAGAAGCCGCGAAGGCGCGTGAAGAAGCGGAGCGCGCGAAACAGCAGGCGGCCGCAGAAGCCAAGGCGCGCGAGGAAGCGGAGCGTCGCGCCAAGCAGGAAGCGGATGCCGCGCGAGCTCGGGCCGAACAAGAGGCAGCGCAGGCGCGCGCCGAGCTGGAAGCCGCAAAGTTGAAGGCAGAGGCGGAAGCGAAGGCCCGCCAGGCAGCAGAAGAG
>JACPVZ010000023.1 GCA_016197305.1 Nitrosomonadales bacterium
ACTGGCACAGTGCTGACACCCCTCGCGGACGAACACCTCGATGTCGGCCTGTTGCCCGGCTACGCCTGACGCCGAACCCGCCGCGAACGCTGCACCGCCCCAGCCCGAGACCAGCACCGCGAACAACAAACATTTGGCGAGAATCCGCATGGCCATACATCCTCCGGACATCAGGCAAACACCGCTTCGTTACGCATTATAATGGCGTCGATCCCCGCTTGCGCCATCATTCACATACTCTCGGGTTTGAGGTGCTGCCCGCGATATGCGCCGTTTCCGGCGCGCTGTCTGCGGCGCGGGGCGTCGCCAGAGTTCCACCGACGAAAGGCACAACATGCGCGCAATGCTACTGGAAACACCCGGCTCGGCGCTGCGATCCGTCGAGTTTCCGCAGCCCGAATGCGGCGCCGACGAGGTGCTGCTCAAGGTGCGCGCCTGCGGCGTGTGCCGCACCGACCTGCACATACTCGACGGCGAACTGTCCGCGCCCCGGCTGCCGCTGATACCCGGCCATGAGATCGTCGGCATCGTCGCCGCCAAGGGCGAACGGGTCGCGCGCTTTGCGATCGGGCAGCGGCTGGGCGTGCCATGGCTCGGCCACACCTGCGGGCATTGCCGCTATTGCGGCAGCGGACGCGAGAATCTCTGCGCTGATGCGCGCTTCACCGGCTACACACTGAACGGAGGTTATGCGGAATACGCCGTGGCGGACCAGCGCTACTGTTTTCCGCTGCCGGATGGCTACACCGATGCCGAAGCCGCGCCGCTGCTTTGCGCCGGCCTGATCGGTTATCGCGCGCTTGTTGCCGTCGGCGATGCGCAACGAATCGGCATCTACGGCTTCGGTGCCGCTGCCCACATCATCGCGCAGGTCGCACGCTGGCAGGGGCGCGAGGTGTTTGCCTTCACCAGGCCTGGCGACCTGCCCGGGCAGCGCTTTGCCCGGGAGCTGGGCGCGGTATGGGCGGGCGACTCTGGAGCTGCGCCGCCCGAGCAACTGGATGCCGCGATTTTATTTGCGCCGGTCGGCGCGCTGATACCTGAAGCGCTGGAGCACACTGCCAGGGGCGGCACCGTCGTGTGCGCCGGCATCCACATGAGCGATGTTCCGGGGTTCCCGTATTCCCTGCTGTGGGGGGAGCGCACAGTGCGCTCGATCGCCAACCTCACCCGCCGCGACGGCGAAGAATTTCTCAAGCTCGCCCCGGCGGCAGGCATCCGGACAGAAGTTGAAACATTCCCGCTGGAGCAAGCCAACGAGGCGCTGGTAAGGCTCAGGGATGGAAGCATACGCGGCGCAGCAGTACTGACGATGAAATAAAACCGGCCGGACTAGCGGCGCTGCTGATCCCGTTTGGGCGATGCTTTTCCCGATGAAGCCGGCTCACGCGGCGATTTTCCTGCCTGTTCCGGATAATGGTAGTGGCGTGCGTTCAGGTAACCCGCAACCCCGGCAATGTCATCGTCACTCCAACCCAGCCCGCCTATCCGCTGCCAACGGCTCACTTGTACTTTCAGGCTCAGCCAATCGGTGGCCAGCTTTTTTTCACGCCAATGAATGTCAGCATCGTGGCAGGCGATGCAATGCGTCGTATACAGCAGCTCGGCACGCGAGGCGTTGCTCTGCGGCTGGGCATCTGCCGAGCTCACCAGCCCGGCCAGCACCAGTGCAATGATCCATTGTTTAGTCATGTTGTCCTCCACAGTAATCGTGACGATACGGGCTACTCGGCGCGTACCAGCAGCACCGGCACGGATGCGCCGCGCACCACCCCTTCGGCGACGCTGCCCAGCAGCAAGCGGCTCAGCCCCGAACGTCCATGAGTACCGATCACGACCAGGTCGGCCTGCCAGCTGGCGGCCTCGGCGTCGATCACCTGTGCAACTCGCTCGCCGCCGGACTCGCGCAACACCGTCTCGGCGCTGATGCCGGACTGGCGCAATTTTTCCGCAGCCTGCGCGAGGGTACGCTCGCCGGTCTTGCGCACCGCCTCCTGCAGCGCGGCATAGTCGATAAAGGCATAGCCCTCGGTGTCCAGCGGGTAGATTTCCTCGACGACATAGACCAGGCGCAGTTGCGCCTTGCCCACCGCCAGTTTAAGCGCCTCCTGCAACGCGCGCTCGCCAGTCGCGCTGCCATCGATAGGAACCAAAATACGTTGATACATGATCATCCCCCCAGTTTTACCTGCCAGATGCGCAGGGTTAGTGGGATTCTATGCCCTTTTTGATTTGCCGTGCTGATGAAACTGAATGGAGTTTCCTTCCTTCAACACTGACCGGAAGGTCATCTGGTGCGGGGCACCAGCGTAGGTCAGTATCTGTATTGCGCTCTTTTTCCACAGGCTCTTGAACAGCTCCATCACTGAACCTGTTGTTGCGCAAGGTAAGCGCGCCACCCTCCAAAATGCGTGATGTCCACGGCATTGGCAACGGCATAAGCTTCACAGACAAACCCCTGTACCTGCTCGCCATCCGCCAGCGTCAGCATGCCTATCCCCAAGGGAGCAGGGATACCGGCGACGAATGAACCGAATTCGCGCACGGGTAATTCCCATACCTCAACTTCTATCGGCACACCGCCTTGCGAAACTCTCACCATGCCAGGACGACAAGGAGGACCGCCGGGCAAGGCATACAGCTTGTACTCGGCGGCACTGCGGGTGCATTCCCGCAAGCGTGCACCGCGCGAAGTCAGCTGAACATTGAGCGGCAGGCCTGAAAGATGCGCACCACACACCGCGACCTTGACCCATCCGCAAGGGACGGCGTCAGGGAGATTCGTTGCTAATCCAGAGTTCTGCCAGCGTTGCGCCAGATGCAGCAGCGGCATGTCCTGATGCGCGGGGGCAAACACGGTGATGCCGAAAGGCAGACCGTTGGCCATGAACCCCGCCGGAATGGCAACCGCGCTGTAATCCAGCAGGTTCATAAAGTTGGTGTAATAGCCGAGATCGGCATTCAGCCGTACCGGGTCGGCGTGCATCTGCTCCACGGTATAGATCGTGCCCGCAGTGGGTGTCACCACACAGTCCACGTTTTGCCAGACCGGTTCGCATTTGCGCTGTAATTCGCGCAGGCGATAGATGCCGCTGAAGGCATCCGCCGCACTGAAATTTTTGCCTGCCGCGATAATTTCGTGCGTCACCGGAAACAGCGATTCTGGCTTGGTATCGATGAAATCACGTATCGCCTGATAACGTTCCGCGACCCATGCGCCTTCATAAAGCAGCCGCGCTGACTCAAGAAACGGGGCAAAGTCGATCTCGATCTTGCGCCCACCCAGCTGCTCCAGCCTGAACACGGCCTCTTCGAACAAACGCTCGGCATCGCGGTTGCCGAAAAATTTCAACTGCTCTTGTCGCGGCACACCAAAGTTAAAGCGGACAGCCGTGCCGAAATCGAAACCGTAGGGCTGCATCTTGCGTGCATAGGGATCATTTTCATCGTAGCCTATCGCTACCGCCAGGACCCGCTGCGCATCTGCGCCGTTCAGCGCAAAGATCGATACCGTATCCAGAGAACGGCAGGCAGGCACCACACCGCTGGTCGAAAGCAAACCGCAGGTCGGTTTCAAGCCCAACAGGTTATTGAAGGCTGCCGGCACACGCCCGGAACCGGCGGTATCCGTACCCAGACTGAAACACACCTGCCCCAATGCCAGCGCCACCGCGGAACCGGAACTGGAACCGCCCGAAATGTAGTTGGCATCATAGGCATTCAGGCAGGCACCGTAAGGTGAGCGCGTTCCGTTCAACCCGGTGGCGAACTGGTCGAGATTGGTCTTGCCAACGGGGATCGCGCCGGCATCGATCAGACGTTGCACCACACTGGCGCTTTTATCCGGCACATAACTGAAATCCCGACAAGCCGCCGTGGTCGGCACCCCGGCCAGATCGATGTTGTCCTTGATGGCGAACGGAATACCGTACAGCGGTTGATTAGCCATGCCTTTGCTTTCCACGGCGTGGGCATAGTCCAGCAATTGCTGGCGCGACAGCGTGTGTATCCAGACATGGTTAGGGTCGCTTTGCAAGCGCTCGAATATCGCCTTGACCATCATGCTGGGCGTCCATGTTCCGCTCGCATATCGGTCCAGCAAGGTGCCGATATCACCCAAAGTATCTGCGTTATGCATCGCCTAGCTTTCTTCCATCACCAATACCATCTGCCCGGCCGCAACGTGGCCACCCTCCTTGCAGAATATCTGCAAGACCTTGCCACTGACAGGCGCGGTGACCGCAATCTCCATCTTCATCGATTCGACCACCAGCACTGTTTCACCATGCTTGACGTACTGCCCTTCCTTAACCAACTGCTTCCATATCGTGCCGGTCACATGCGCACTGACCGCATGCGCACCTTCGGGCAAATCGAGTTCGCTCTGGGTATCGGCTACACTCAATGATGCTTCGCTGACATATTCCGCCTGGCCGTTGATTTTCCAGCGCTCGCGCTCTGCCTCAAAAGCAGCCTGCTGCCTGGCTTTGAAGGCAGTGATGCTCGCCTCGTTCTGTTCCAGAAATTCGTTGTATCGCTTCAGGCTGAAAGTGGTTTGTTCCACGCGCAGATTGAATCGTCCGGAAATGAAATCCTTGCGCAACTCGAGCAACTCGGTCTCGCTCACCGGATAGAAACGGATCTGGTCGAAAAAGCGCAACAGCCACGGCTTGCCATCCTTGAAGTCGGCGGTCTGCAAATAACGGTTCCACATCTGCACGGTACGCCCGACGAACTGGTAACCGCCCGGCCCTTCCATACCATACACACACAGGTAAGCACCGCCGATACCGACCGCATTCTCGGGCGTCCAGGTACGCGCCGGGTTATATTTGGTCGTGACCAGACGGTGACGCGGATCCACGGGTGTTGCCACCGGTGCACCCAGGTATACGTCACCCAGCCCGAGCACCATATAACTGGCCTCGAACAAAATGCTCTGCACTGCCTCGATGTTATCTAAACCGTTAATGCGCCGGATAAACTCGATATTGCTTGGACACCACGGTGCATCCTTGCGCACCGATTGCATGTATTTCTCGATGGCCAACCGGGTCGCGGCATCATCCCAGGACAACGGCAGGTGCACGATGCGTGCCGGCACTTCCATGTCACCGATATCGGACAACTCTTGTTCCACGGCGAGCAACTTGTGCAACAACTGGTCGCGCGGCAACACGCGCGTATCGAAATGCACCTGCAATGAACGGATGCCGGGTGTCAGGTCGATGATGCCGGCAAGGCGTTCTGTATCGACTTCCTGCTGCAAGCTCTCCATCAAGGCATGCACGCGCAGGCGCAAATTAATATCCAATTCCAGCGGGCCGTATTCGATCAGCAGGCTGCGATCGCCTGACTGCCGGTATACCACCTGCACCTGATCACCCTGTGCCGGTGTGGTGTGCAGGATAGCACTGCCCATCGAAGTCGCCCTGGGTCGTGCCGGCATAACGCGCGGCAAACTCAGCGCCTGTATGGTGGCATCCTGCAACTCTTCCAGGTGCGTGGCCTGTTGATGGGATAACCAACCGAAGCGCACTCTGTCGCCCGGCTTGAGCTGCCCCATCTTCCACAGCTCGGCATGTGCAATGGTCACCGGGCAGACGAACCCTCCCAGGCTTGGGCCATCCGGCCCGAGTATCACCGGCATGTCTCCGGTGAAATCCACGGCACCGATGGCATACGGGTTATCGTGAATATTGGACGGGTGCAACCCTGCCTCGCCACCGTCGCTGCGCGCCCATTGGGGTTTGGGGCCGATCAGGCGTATGCCGGTACGGTTGGAGTTGTAATGCACTTCCCAGTCCGCCGCGAACAGGTTGTCGATATCAGCATCGGTAAAAAAGTCGGGAGCGCCATGCGGGCCATACAGCACGCCGATCTCCCACGTATTGGTATATTGCGGCCACAATTCCGGCGCGAGCTCACGGCGGGTATGTTTATCGGCCGGTTTGACATGCAAGACGTCGCCGCTGCGCAAGATGCGTCCGGCATGGCCGCCGAACTGTCCCAGCGTGAAGGTGGCTTTGCTTCCCAGATAGTCCGGCACCTGAAAGCCGCTCTTCACCGCCAGATAGGCACGGCAACCTTCGCCTTGCAGCTTGCCGAACTGAAGCACCGAACCGGCTTTGACCGCATGAGATTGCCATGGCGCGATGGGCTTGCCATCCAGGCGCACATCAGTCGGTGCGCCGGTCACTGCGATGATGCTGGCACAATTGAAACGCAAGGTCGGGCCGGTAAAGGTGATCTCCAGGCCCGCATCACCTTCCGCATTACCCACCAGCTGGTTGGCCAGGCGAAATGCCAATCCATCCATCGGTCCGGAAGGAGGCACGCCGACATGCCAATAGCCCAGCCGCCCCGGATAATCCTGCACGGTGGTCTGCACACCCGGCTCGAGCACATCGATGCTATGCGCGATGTAATGAAAGCCATTCAACAAGCGTGTCGTATGCTGACCGCTGCGGAACACATCGCTATGCAATATCTGGCGCAGATATCCCAGATTAGTTTCGATGCCATGTACCGAGGTCTGTCCCAATGCGACATGCAATTTTGCGATGGCCTGTTCGCGGTTGTCGGCATGGACGATGATCTTGGCCAGCATCGGATCGTAGAACGGCGTCACTTCGATGCCGCGCTCCACCCATGTCTCGACACGCGCATCCGCGGAAAAATTCACTGCCGTCAACGTGCCGCAGGAAGGCTGAAAATCCTTGGCCGGATTTTCCGCGTACATGCGCACCTGGATGGATGCGCCCCGCGGCTGAATGTCAAATGACTGGAGCGGAGCAAGATCGCCAGCGGCCTGGAGAACCATCCATTCCACCAGATCGATGCCTGTCACTTCTTCAGTCACGCCGTGCTCGACTTGCAAACGGGTATTCACTTCGAGAAAGTAAAACTCGCCGGTGGCCGCATCGAGAATGTATTCGACCGTTCCAGCCGACTGATAGCTGACTGCCTGACCCAGGCGCACCGCGGTATCCAGCAGCGCTTGCCGCACCTTGGGGGCAAGATTCGGCGCGGGTGTTTCTTCGATGACTTTTTGATTGCGCCGCTGTACCGAACAATCCCGTTCGCCCAGAGCAATGACCTGCCCCTGACCGTCGCCGAAAATCTGCACTTCGATATGGCGCGCATTTTCCACATACTTTTCCAGATACAGTCCGGCATCCTTGAAGTTATTCTGTGCCAGATGCTTCACCGACTCATACGCATCTGCCAGCTCGTTCTTGTCGCGACACAATCGCATGCCGATGCCGCCACCGCCAGCAGTGCTCTTCAGCATCACAGGATAAATGATGTGATTGGCCTCATTCAGTGCCGCTTCGAGATTTTCCAGCAGCCCGGTTCCCGGCAACAGCGGAACATGATTCTGCAAAGCCAGTTCGCGGGCGGTGTGCTTGAGACCGAAAGCGCGCATTTGCGCGGGTGTCGGCCCGATGAAGGCAATGCCATTGGCCGCGCACTGCTCGGCAAAGTCGGCTTTCTCGCTGAGAAATCCATAGCCCGGATGGATAGCCTGGGCACCGGACTGCCGGGCCACATCCAGAATCTTCTCGGCGCGCAAATAGCTTTCAGCCGCCAGCCCCACACCGATGCAGTAAGATTCGTCCGCCTCGATCACATGACGCGATAGCGCATCGGCTTCGGTGTAAACAGCCACGCTTTTTACGCCGATACGGCGCAGTGTGCGAATGATACGGCATGCAATTGCACCGCGATTTGCAATCAGGACTTTGGCAAACATTTCTATCCTCGTACGGGTCGTCCCGTTATTTTTCCCATCACGGGGCGTCCCGCGATGTATCGATTACCCAGCATCAGCAGTTCAGCCACACCGCTTTAATTCCCATCCCACAACATAAACCTCGCCGGTGTCGGGTTGTAGGCATTGCATGGATTGTTAAGCTGCGGGCAGTTGGACACCAGCATCCAGATATCCATCTCGGCGCGCAACTCTACATACTTTCCCGGTGCCGACACCCCGTCGGCAAAGGTCAGTTTTCCTTCCGCCGTTACCGGTACATTCATGAAAAAATTGACGTTGGGCACCAGATCGCGCTTGCCGACACCGATGTCTGCACGCTGCAAGGCGATCAGATAATTATCACGGCAGTTGTGCATGAACTTCTTTTGCAGCGCATAGCGCACCGTGTTGCTCTCGGCTGCACACGCGCCACCCAGCGTGTCGTGGCGACCGCAAGTATCGGCAACGATAGTGAGCAGAGGATTGCCGTCACAGGTATACAGCACCGAGCCGGTCGTCAGATATATCCCGCCCTGGTTCAGCAGGGTTTGCGTCGCACTGTAGTGTTCTTCAGGGTCGTGCCGATTGTAAAAAATCACATCCACGGCCTGATTACCCTCCAGATCGACGATGCGCAGCGTCTGGCCTTTTTTTATCTCCATCAGCAAAGGTTCGCCGGAAGGCAAGACATGGTCGTGCACGGCGTCAGCCGGATCGAACAGACTTTCTTTGATTCGTATAGCAGTCGCAGTCATGGTGTGTGCTCTCAAGCCAGATAAAGCATGTCGGAATTGTGTATCGCGCGGGCGTTCTCCGCACAGAATGAACGGCAGTAATCTTCCTGAGCCGCAGGACCGGAACGCCAGGCAGTCAGGCCGATCATGCCCGGTGCGTAATCCGGAGCCGGATCAAGCGGGTGTGGTGCAGTGGAAAATGCCAGCAGCACATCCATCTCAAAGCGGATCTCGACATAGTCACCCGGCTTGCTGTGCTCCGCTGCGAAGTGGAAGCAACCATCCTCGTCCACGCTGACCTTGGAGAAAAAATTCACCGGCACCACCAGATCGCGCTTGCTCAAACCACATAAGACCAGTGACATCCTCCCGGCAATCTCTCGGAGAACAGCACCCGTTCTTCGACAAGATCAGGAGCAAATTTGCGCCAGTGTGCGATCGCGTCCACCGGATTGGTGGCGGATAAATTGGTTGAAGTCGCTGGGTTCATGTGTTCCTCTTTCGAATTGCTATTGGCTATTGATAGTGGGCGAACCATGCGGTTCTGATACGTCACTGTTCGACACAGACAAGGGATGCACCGGCGGAATCGCTGCCGCCAGCAACTGCAAGCGCCCGGTGATAATGCCGCGCAGCGTGATCATGTCGTTGGCAACTTTCTGCAACTTGGCAGCCGGCCCCTGCACCAGGATAACTTCCATCAGTTGATTCTCGGTCAGATTGACATGCAGCGAACTGATCACCTCGGCAATGTGGCTGTACTGCAGGTCGGCGAGTTTTTGCTGTAATCCTCCGGCCATCCGGTCATACAGCAGCGTGATGGTTCCCACCATCACCTCGTTGCCCAGCATGCGTTTGTGCTCGGCAAGCTGGTAATTGACCATGTCGCCGATAGCCTGCGAGCGGCTTCCATAGCCCTTGCTGTCGACCATACGATCAAGCTCGGTCAGCAAAGGATGAGGCAACGAGATGCTGGCTCGGCTGACCGTACTGGATAGATTTTTCCTGCTGCTGTTTTTCATGGTCGCCGGTTCAGAACATATAGCTGTAGCGTTCCACTTCCCACTGACTGACAGCGAGGTGATAAGTCTCCCACTCTTCGGTTTTGTAGCGAATAAACTCAGCCTTCAATTCTTTGCCCAGCGCCTGTTCTACCAGCGGGTCTTCGGCAAAGGCCGCCACGGCTTCCTGCAGCGTCTGCGGGAGGAATTCGATACCGCGTTTGTTGCGCTCGGCTTCCGAAATGTCATACAGGTTGTCTTCATTGGGATTGCCGGGGTCCAGGCCTTCGCGTATCCCTTCCAGCCCCGCGGCAAGCACCAGTGCCGCAGCAAGATAGGGGTTCACCGCGCCATCGGCATTGCGCGATTCGCAACGTCCGCCACCGGAAGGGACCCGCACCGAGTTGGTACGGTTATTGGAACCGTAAGAATTGAACACCGGCGCCCAGGTGAAGTAGCTCATCGCACCCCTGCGCACCAGACGCTTGTAACTGTTGACGGTCGGTGCAAACACCGCACACAGCGCGCGTCCGTGCTTGAGTATGCCGCCTATGAACATGTAACCCAGCGGGGTCAGCCCGATGCCGCGCGGATCATCCTTGGGGTCGCAGGCGAACAGGTTGCTGCCGTTTTTCAGGTCGTACAGAGACATGTTGAAATGGGCCGCATTGCCGGTCTTGTCGGCGAATGGTTTGGGCATCATGGTGGCGAGCAACCCTTCTTCGCGCGCGTAATGTTTGGCCATGTAACGGAAGAAGATGAGGCGGTCACAGGTGGTGATCGCATCGGCATAATTAAAGTCGAACTCGAACTGGCCATTGGCGTCTTCGTGGTCGAATGAATACAGGTCCCAGCCCAGCCCATTGATCGCAGTCGCCATCTTGTCCAGCCAGCTGAAGCTGTTGGTGAAGCCGCGCACGTCATAGCAGGATTTGGTCAGTTTGTCCTCGGCATCCGGAACCGAAAGCTTGCCGGCTTCATCCTGCTTGAGCAAAAAGATTTCGCATTCGATACCCAGGTTCATGCCGTAACCCAACTCTGCCGCTTTGGCCAACTGTTTTTTCAACGCGACACGGGTATTCAGCGGATAGGGCTGACCCTGAAAATGATTGTCTGCCGCCATCCACGCGATTTTGGGTTCCCAGGGTAACTGGATAACGCTATCAAGATCAGGCACCGACGTCAGTTCGTCATCGTTGGGTGCCTGCCCCAGACCGTCGAGTGCATAACCGGTATAACGCTCCGACCCCTTGGCCATGTGACCAAGATGTGCGATGGGAACCACCTTTGCCTTGGGCACACCATGGATGTCCACATAAGCACCTATGCAGTATTTCACGCCCTTATCAGAGAGTTCCTTTTGCAGGTGGTCGATGTTCTCTACGACTTTCATTGCGATTCCTTTGTATTTGGTTTGGTTAATGAAGATCAAGCCGTTTCATGCGGCATCGTTAAAACATGAGTCATAGCTGCAATCCAGAGGAGGCTGCTCGGCAAGTCCCCGCAAAATGTGCGCGCTGGCATCCGCCACCAGCCAGTCGAAACCAATGCGACCTTTGCCTGCATCAGCCTGACTGGGTGTTCCGGTGACGCCGTTCAGGCTGGTACGGTTCACCGGATGCGGAAAGATGCAGCCCACGGTACGGTCCGGATCATCTGCTGTCGCACACAGATCGGGGCGCACCAAATCGGGGGCGATAGCCAGCATCAGCGAAGTCTCGGCATCATTGGCATGCCAATCCCCGGCATCGGCAAAATGAAACTGGCGCACCCGCTCGCTGACGGTGGCGGTATTCATCACAGTCACCATCAGATCGTCATGCTCCGCGCGCAACATCTCCAATGCACAACGCAGAGGCGCGGCATTGGTGACATGCGCATTCACGATGAACAAACGGCGTACCCCGCTGTGATAGGCCCAGTCACCGATCTGCTTGACCAGTTCGATCAGCGTAATCGGCTGCACGGCGATGGTCCCGGGCCAGCGCTTGCTGTGTCCCAGTGAGCAACCGTAGGGCAGCGTGGGCAGCATCGGCACACCGGTGCGTGTCGAGACGGCAAGACACAATTCCTCCGCGATCACAGTATCGACCCCGCAACCCAGATGCGGGCCATGCTGCTCGGTGGCACCCACCGGCAAAATCGCGGCATATCCGACACCCGCCAATACGGCGGGAATTTCAGACCAAGTAAGTTCAGACCAGCGCATAGGAATTACTCCACATTGTCGGTAACGTGAGTGAAGCGAATCAGATGCGGTTTGATGCCCTTATCTTCATCGCTCTCTTCCGAAGACACCGGCGGGTGGATCAGTTGTTCCAGGCGCTGCTTGGTGGCACGGAATTCCGCATCGGTGAATTGCCCCATGGAACGCGGCCTGGGAACCGGAACCTCGATCATCTCCTGCACTTCGCCTGGATGCGCCTTGAGTACCAGGATGCGGTCGGCAAGGAAAATCGCCTCGTCCAGGTCATGGGTGATGAACAAGATGGTGATGTCCACGTTGCGCCATATCTCGAGCAGGTGCGACTGCATCTTGGCTCTGGTCTGCGCATCGAGCGCACCAAAGGGTTCGTCCATCAACAAAATGCGCGGTTGGTTCACCAGCGCCCTGGCAATGGCCACGCGCTGGCGCATTCCGCCGGAAAGCTGGTGGGGATAGGCGTTGGCGAACTTGCTCAGGCCGACCAATTCCAGCCACAGCAGCGCGTCGCGCTCCGCTTCGTCGTGACCATAGCCATTCATTTCCGGACCGAACATGACGTTCTTCTTCACTGTCAGCCACGGAAACAACGAATAACCCTGAAAAACCATACCGCGATCTTGCCCCGGCCCATTCACCGGTTTGCCATCGATCAATACTTCGCCAGAATTATGCTTTTCCAGCCCGGCAAGCGTCCTGACCAGGGTCGATTTTCCGCAACCGGAAGGACCGACCACACAGACAAATTCGCGCCTATGAATCTTGAAATTGATATCGCGCAGCGCCTCCACATCACCCTGCTGTGACGGATAGCATTTACCCAGATTGCGCGCCTCCAGGATCACGTTGCGCTGCTTGATCGCATCGAACCGTGCGCGCACGGCTTCAGACTGATCGAGATAACTTTTATTGATGGATGTGTTGTTCATGATCTGCTCATTCTTTTTTCTGGCTTCTATCCCAGGGGAAGAGCCGTCGCCCAAGCCGAGCCAACAAAATATCCGTGCCGAAACCGATGATGCCTATCATCATGATCGCGGCGTAGACGTTATCGAAATGCTGGTAGCGTGCCTGCTGGGTGATGAACCAGGTGATGCCGGAACTGGTGCCGATCAATTCAGCCACGATCAGATAGGTCCATGCCCAACCGAGCAGGATGCGCTGATCCCGGTAAAGATCGGGCAATATTCCCGGTACTACCACCCGTGTCAGCAAACGCATGCGCTTGGTTCCCAGGGTCAGTGCCGCCTCGACGATGGTGGAATCGAGCTTCCGTGTGGTGTTCGCTATGATCAGGATCTGCTGGAACAGTGTGCCGACGACAATGATGGCGATCTTCGGCGCATCGTAGATGCCGAGCACAGCGACAGCCAATGCACCGAACGCGGGAGCCGGCAAATAACGAAAGAACTCAATGAATGGCTCGCTCAGATGAGACAGCGTGGGATACGTGCCAGATAGCACGCCCAACGGGACCCCGATCAGCGATGAAATCAGGAATCCCCAGAATATGATGGTGATGCTGTGCCACAGACTCTCATGCAACCACGGCAGATCCTTCTGCTGCGGTGCCTTGGAAAATGACGTGTAGAACGCTTTTGCAACCTCGTGAGGCGCAGGCAAATAAATCGGATTGGCAGGTTCGCCTTTGGGAACAGGGAGGTTCTGGGCTTGCATGTTGGCGAACTCCTCGTCGAACACGCTCTTGTCGACCAACATTCCAACCTGAAAATAATCAGCTCCACCGGGAGCGGCGATGAGCACCTTGGGATGCCATACGAAAGGTAAATAACTGACCGCGCACCAGACCAGTAACGGCAACAAGAATGAGCCTATCCCGAATAAAACATGTTTGCGCGCCACCATGCTTCCGCTCAACCAGTTCGGGACGTTGCTCACTCTTGCGCCGTTTGCCACGATAGTCCTTTGTTACTTGGCGTTGGTAAATGAAGGATCGATGTAACTGCCTACGTCTTGTGCAGTCTTGTAGACGCCGTTCGCCACATTGAAGCCATCTGCAGTCTTGGAGGATCCATACAGGGAATTGAAACCGGCTCCCTTGACGAATACCTTCTTGCCAGCCTCCAGGCTCAACAGTTTGGTGCCTTTCAGCAGCGGCAGATAAGTTTCCGGAGTCAGACCAACACGCGCAGACATGATCTTGAGTGCATCGGGTTGGGTCTTGGGATCATCGATATATTTAACGACCCGGTCCCAGACCTTGACGATCTTTTTCCAATCGTCAGCGCGCGACTTTGCGCTCACCGGATTGACTGCGAGCACGTCGTAGATCAGACCCGGCTCATCAGCCGAGGTGTAGATAGGTTTTGAGCCGGGAGCTGTGGCCATTGCCTGCCCGGAAATGGGTTGCCATGCGCCCACTGCACTGATATCGGCAGATGACAACATCTGCGGCATCTCGTTGGTCTTGGCATTGACCAGTTTGACATCGGATTCCTTCATGCCAATTTTCTTCAATCCATTCAACAGCAGCAGATGCTCAACCAAGCCGATCTCCACAGATACTTTTTTTCCTTTCAAATCCTTCAACGATTTGATTCCGGGTTTGGCGACTATCATGTCGTTGCCGTTGGAATAATCGGTCAACAGGATCATCACACTTTTTGCGCCGCCCGCACCGGTGACCAATGCATCACCATTGGTCATCGTGACGGCATCGATCTTGCCGGAAGCAAAAGCTTCCATCGATGCGGAGTAATCGAACCATTCAAAATTGGCGGCGACACCGGCTTCCTTGAACCAGCCTTTATCGATCGCCACTTGCCATGCCACCCAACCGGGCCAATCGCTGTAGCCTATGGTCAATGGTTGCGCCGCATACGCAGGCACAGCACAGACAGCGGCAGCCGTAACCACCAGGCCCGCCATCCAATGTTTTACTGTGTTACCGAATTTCTTTGCACTCATGGTTGTCTCCTTAGTCGTGGGTGTTACTGATCTGAATATTCGTAATATTCATAGACTGTTTAGCAACAACGATGCCAGCACCAGAAAATGTGCGGATTGGGATTGATTTGATTTAACTTTTACGGATAAGACCATAGCTGTCTTTGCCCGGTAAAAAGATCGCCACGCACCAAATAGATACTTTGATGGCACCAAGTAGATGCATCTGAAGCAAGAATTCTCTGGAGGAAAATTTGCCCGGATCGGGCAATGACAGCGCTCTCGATTAGAAAATCAGGCACGACAAACAGCCTGAATCAGCAAGCTTCCTATTGAATATACGGAACGCGCGGACGATGCACGCTAATCTAAAGAAAGAAAAATTGCGTGACTTGCCCGAATTTTTACGTTGACCTGAATTATTGCGGTGGAATCAGACAGTTCAATTGGCTATTGAGAAAAAATCATTGCGCGTTCTTTTTCAATTGTTCCTGCAACAACAGCTTGAATTCTTCCGGCGTGATATCCGGCTTGGAGAAATGCGGCATTTCGATGTTCAGCATGTTGTGGTGCACGCTGCGCTTGCCGTCCGGTGCGATGCTAAGCAGATGGTACGTTCCGGCAGGCAGGGTGGCGGGCAATTGCAGCCTGATATCTGCCTTGGTGCGCCTGGTCACCGCTACCGGCGGCAGCGTCTTCAGCGCGGTCAGGATATCGTTGCCAGACAACAGCACCGCGTCGTTGATAGCCTTGATGTTGCCCGCCGTGCGGGTCAGCGGATAGACGGCCTGCAGCCTGGGGTTGCGCAGGTCAGCGACATCGATCGCCCACATTTCGGCATCCTGCCCGGTCGCATATAACACCTGTCCGGCGATGCCGATGTCGGCCCAGCGCATCGGCGATGCGAAGGACGACAGCGGCGACACCTGATTGTCATTCAGCTGCAGAATGCTTAAACCTGTCTCAGCCCCATACAGGAAGATCGTCGATCCGACGGTGCGCACCAGCCTGGCGGCAGCGGCCGGATATTGCAGCAGCACGTTGAACTGCCCGTCCAGCAACGTCATACCCTGCTCGGTGGCCAGGTAGATGCGCTGATCGGCAACCCAAAAATCGTTTATTTTTGCCGCATATTGCGGCTTGACCGGAGCCGCACGGCCGCGCACCAGTTCGCTCAGCCCGCGCGCCGTACCGACGTATATCCGGCCCGCCGCGACCCTGATGCGCTGCACGCCGCCTTTCAGCGCGATATGCTCGATGCGCCGCGCCTGGAACGGATCGCTGATATCGACCACCACCACGCCGCTATCCTTGCCTTCGCCCACCGCGACATACAGCAGCGTGTCATCCAGCGCCAGCGCGGTGATGCTGCCGTCGATCTCGACACCGGTGATCCAGGTGGGGTTCAACGGATTGGTCATTTCGAACAGCTGCACCCCGCCGTTCTCGATCGCCGCATAGGCGAACTTGCCCTGCGCCTCGACCTGCGTCACCGCGCCCCTGAGCTGGTAACGATCCGCCAGCACCGGCTTGTTCGGGTTGCGGATATTGAGCGTCGCGAATCCGCCCCACCAGTCGCCGACATAGGCATAGTTGCCCTTGATCGCAATGCCCCATGCCGCGCCGCTGGTGTCATATTCGCCACTCAGGACTGGCGCGGTCTTGTCGCCGATGTCGATCACCTGCACGCCGGCGAACCAGTCGGTGACAAAGGCGAGATTGTCCTTCAGCTCGATGACGCGCGCATTGCCGCGCGTGGCGATATGGCCGATCTGCCTGGGCTGGGCCGGCTGGCTGACGTCCAGCACGTAGAAGCCGCCATCGAAAAACGCCGCATACGCGGTGTCGCCGCGCACCACCACATCTTCGGCAGTGCCGCCCGGGTTGAACACACCGATCTGCCGGGGATGCTGCACATCGCTGACGTCATACACCAGCACGCCGGCGGCATCGTCGGCGACATAGAGGGTACTGCCGTTTATTTCCAGGCTCCATGCCTTGCCGGGTGTATCGACATCCGCCAGCATCTTCGGCTGGCGCGGGTCGCTCACATCGATGATCTGGAAGCCGCCGCGGTGGCTGGCCAGATACAGCAGATTACCGGCCAGCTTGGGCGTATAGGCCAGGCCTTTGGTGTCCAGCTTGGCGATATGCGAGGGATGGAACGGGTCGTGCACGTCCACGACCTGCAAGCCGTGATCATCGTCAGCGACGAAGGCATAGCCGTTGCGCACCACCACGCCCTTGGCCGAACCGGGCGTATGGAAGCTGGACAGCAGCCGCGGATGCGCCGGGTTGCTGATGTCGTACAGGTGCAGGCCGGAGAACCAGTCGGCGACATAGGCGATGTCGCCGCCGATGAACAGGCGCCGCTCGCCGCCAAAATTCACGCCTTGCCCGCTATCCAGATTCTCGTTGGAGAACGGCGCCGGTGTCGCGGCAAAGTCTATGCTGTGCAGGCCCGCGGCAGAAAGCGCCAGCACGTTGTGGTCGTCCAGCCACAGCGCGGACTGTGCCGATACGCCCTGCTGCGCGGCGGCGATCACCGGCAGGTTGGGCTTGCCGATATCCAGGCTGATCACTTCGGCACGGTCGTTCCACAGCACGATCTTTTGTCCCTTGCGCGCGATGCCTTCGACATGTCCAACTCGGCTGTGGCTACCCAGCCATCTGACATGCGCGGGATCGGCGACATCCAGCAATGTGATGCCGCTGACCCCGCGTGCCACCAGCGCGATATCGTCCTGCACGCTGAGTTCGGCGACGCCGCCGTTCAGCGCATGCTTCCCGGCCAAAGCCAGATGAGCCTGGTCATGCGCATCGATGATCGTCAGACCATAGGCAGGCTGCGCCGCATAGATGCGCCCGTTCGCAACGGCGATCTTCTTGGCGACGCTGTCCAGCTTGATGCGCGATATCTCGATAGGCTGCGGGGAAACATGGGTATCGAGCACCACGATGCTGCTACCGCCCAACAGCAGGTATGCGTAGCCATCCTGCAACACAAAGTCGGTAACGGTCTGTCCGGCGCTGTAGCGGCCGAGCTCGACAGGCTTGGCGGATTTGGTGATGTCCAGTCCGATCAGCTCGTTCTGTTCGGTCGCCAGCCAGGCCTTGCCGGCCTCGGCCCGTACGCGCAGCACCTTGCCCGGTGTCTGGTAGCGGCCCAGCAGCTTCATCTGACCGCCCGCCCTGGCATCGACCAGCACCAGCCCGTCGGCAGCGAGCAGCGCGATTCCCTGATGCAGTGCGATATCGTTGCCGGCCAGCGGCAAGGTCTGCCTGATGAACGGCCCGCCGGGCATCAGCGCGATCTGGTCGTTGTTGCCGGATGCCAGCCTGACGCTCACTTCGCTGGCGCTGCCCTGCGGGATATGGCCGGGGTTGACCGGCTGATTGGCCGCCTGTATGGCGGGCTTGGCCCAGGCATATGAACAGAACAGGCACAGCAGCATCACTCGCGACAGCATCGGCATTCCTCGGCAACAAGACAGTTTCGCACCCCGGATCGCGAAGTGCGGGAGATTCAGCGGGAAATTACTTGTTGCGCAGCGCGATCAGGATCGCCCAGACGGCCAGTCCGATGTAGCACAACAGCGACCATTCCGGGATACCCAGCCCCATGAAGGTCCAGCCCTTGGCCGCACACTCGCCGGAGCCGTGCATCAACTCCTTCAGCACGTTGGACATCGGCATCGTTTCCAGCATGTAGTCCAGCCCGGGACCGCAGGCCGGCACCTGATCCTTGGGCAGGTTCTGTATCCAGATATGCCGCCCCGCCACCGCGACACCGGTCACGGACAGCAGCACGACCAAACCTGCATAGACCCGCTCGGCGATGCGCTTCGGCCCGTGCAGCGTGGCTGCCGCGTACACCACCAGGATCGCGATGAAGATCACCCGCTGCACCATGCACAACGGACAGGGATCCTGGTGTTTGACGTATTGCAGATACAGCGCGAACCACATCAGGCCGCCGACGAACAAGGCCGCTGCCAGATACAGCCAGCGGTTGGAAATGCTTTGCCACAGTTTACCCATCGATCACTCCACCTCTTCTATCCAGGCCGCCTGTATCGCCTCGAGTATCTTCTCTCCGCAGTGCCCGGGGTCGTCATTGAAATCCTCCAGCGCCAGCACCCAATCGCGCAGGTCGACGAAATTCACATAGCGCGGATCCACTGCCGGGTGCGCATCGGCGAGGGAGATCGCCAGTTGATGTATGTCGGTCCACTTCATGTCAGCCCTCCTTCACCATGTTGATCGTGTACTTGGGTATCTCGATCACCAGATCCTTGTCCGCGACCAGCGCCTGACAGGACAGGCGCGAATTGGGTTCCAGCCCCCACGCCTTGTCGAGCAGATCCTCCTCGATTTCCTCCGCCGGCTTCAGGGTCTCAAACCCCTGGCGCAGGATCACGTGGCAGGTGGTACAGGCGCAGGACTTCTCGCAGGCATGCTCGATCTCGACGCCATTCTGCAACAACGCGTCGCAGATGGATATGCCGGGATCTGCATTGAACAACTTGCCCTCCGGGCACAGCTCTTCATGCGGCAGGACGATGATCTGTGTCATGACTACACCTCTAAATCGGAAATTTTCTTGCCTGCCAGCGCGCGCCCCACGCTCTTGTCCATGCGCGCCTGCGCGAAGCTGACGGTCGCCTCGTTCAACGCGGTGATGGCCCGCTTGATCGCGAGGTGGTCGTCCTGGGCCAGCGTGCTGCGCAATGCGGCCATCTGCGCTTCGATCTGGCCACGGCGCAACGGGTCGATCAACTCGCCGTCCTGTTCCAGCGCATGCTGCACCGCTTCGAGCAACTGGTTTGCCTCGGTCTGCTGTTCGCGCAACGCGCGCGCCTGCATGTCATCCTGCGCATGCCGCGTCGAATCGTGCAGCATCCGCGATATCTCGGCATCGCTCAGGCCGTAGGAAGGCTTTACGACGATGGATGCCTCCAAGCCGCTGCTCAGTTCGCGCGCCGACACATTCAGCAACCCGTCCGCATCCACCTGGAAGGTCACGCGTATCCGCGCCGCCCCGGCCACCATCGCCGGGATGCCGCGCAGCTCGAATTTCGCCAGCGAACGGCAGTCGCTGACCAGCTCGCGCTCGCCCTGCACCACATGGATGCTCATCGCGGTCTGGCCGTCTTTATAGGTAGTGAACTCCTGCGCGCGCGCGGTGGGTATCGTGCTGTTGCGCGGAATGATCTTCTCCACGAGGCCGCCCATCGTTTCGATGCCCAGGCTGAGCGGGATCACATCCAGCAGCAGCCAGTCGTCACCGCTGCGATTGCCGGCCAGCAGATTGGCCTGTATCGCCGCACCCAGCGCCACGACCTTGTCCGGGTCGAGATTGTTCAACGGCGGCTGGCCGAAAAACTCGCCGACCGCGTGTTGCACTTGCGGCATGCGCGTCGCGCCACCCACCATCACGACCCCCTTGATGTCAGCCACACCCAGCTGCGCATCGCGCAACGCACGGCGCAGCGGCTGTATCGTGCGCTGCACCAGGTTCCTCGACATGCTCTGGAATTCAGCACGGGTCAGCACATTATCTATCAGCTCGCCGCTCGACAACACCACGGTAATGCGCGTCTCGCCCAGCTCGGTCAACTGTTCCTTGGCAGCACGTGCATGGGTCAGCAGCAGACGCGTATCGTACGGGCTGAGCAGGTCGTAGACCGCATACACGCCCTCTGCGGCGTTATCCAGACCATAGGCGATCGCCGCCGCGGTCGGCTCGTTGAGCAGGCGCAACACGTTCAATCCGGCCAGGCGCGCGGCGTCTTTCGTGGCCTGGCGCTGTGCATCATCGAAGTAGGCCGGCACGGTGATCACCGCCCCGACCAGCTCTCCGCCCAGCGAGGCCTCGGCGCGCATCCGCAACTGTCTGAGGATTTCCGCAGACACCTCGACCGGGCTTTTCACGCCGGCCACGGTGCGCAATTGCAGCATCCCCGTCTGCCCGGAATCCGCGCCTGCGACATCGACGAATCGGTACGGCAGGCGGCTGATGTCGCCGATGTCGCGCAGACCGCGCCCCATGAAGCGTTTCACCGAAACGATGGTATTGATCGGGTCGTCGCTCTGCGCAGACTGTGCCGCCTCGCCCACCTGCACAGAACCGTCGGCCGTATAACGCACCACCGAGGGCAGCATCGCGCGCCCGTTCTCGTCATTCAGCGCCACGCTGATGCCGTTGCGCACCGTCGCAACCAGCGAGTTGGTCGTCCCCAGATCGATACCCACCGCCAGCCTATGCTGGTGCGGTGCGGTGCTCATGCCGGGTTCGGATATTTGTAAAAGTGCCATTTGGGTTGGTCAGTCGTAAGTAGTGAGTGGCGAGCGGGAAAGTCAGTGCAGTGCATCACTCACCACTTCCCACTCTCAACTTCCCAGTTTTAATTATCTATCGCATCGTAGGCGGCGTGAATTTCTTCCGCAAGTTTTTCCATGAAGCGCAGTTTGCGCACCAATCCTGCTGCTGCAGGGTAATCCTGTTCGGTGTCGATTTTAACCGCAAGCAACGCTTCGAGTTCGCCCGTTTCTCGCCGCAACCGCATTTCCAGCGCGGACAAGGCATCGGCATCGCGCGCCTGCTGTGCTTCGACGATGCTTTCGCGCCATTCCATCTGCGCCATCAGGAATTCCAGCGGCATCGCGGTATTGGTCTCCTCCTGCGTGTCGACGCCATGCAGAGACAGCAGATAGCGGGCACGCCGCAATGGATTGCGCAGAGTCTGGTATGCCTCGTTGACCAGCGTGGCGCGCTGCATCGCCACCCGTTGCTCCACGTCTGGCTGATGGGCATGCTTGTCGGGATGGACCAGTGCCTGCAGCTCGCGATACTGGCGCTCGAGCTGGGTGGAATCCAGCTGACAGGACGGTGTCAGGCCAAACAACTGAAAATAGTTTGCCTGAAAATCGAAGCTGGTAAACGGCATCAGATGGAGGGATGAATGTAGGTGGATGCAGCCGCTTCAGGACCGGCAAAAGCCACATGAGGACTCAAACCTGGAAGCTCTCGCCGCAACCACACTCGTTCTTCACGTTGGGGTTGTTGAATTTGAAGCCCTCGTTCAAGCCCTCGCGCTGAAAATCCAGTTCCATACCGTCGATATAGGGCAGGCTTTTCGGATCGACGATCAGTGTGACCCCTTGACTGAGGAACTGCAGATCGTCCTCGTTGAGGCTGTCGGCAAATTCCAGCTTGTAAGCCATGCCGGAACAGCCCGATGTGCGCACACCGATGCGCAAACCGACGCCCTTGCCGCGTTTGGCAATGAAATTCTGCACATGCCTGGCAGCAGTTTCAGTCAGCGTGACACCCATTTTTTCTCTCCGTCGTTACACCCTTGCCCCTCGCCAATGTTCGAAGGGGACAATGCTCGCCTTGCGAGCCTTATATTAAACGCTACCCTTGCAGGCTGCGGTCTCGACTGTCGTACCCTGCTTGGCCTTGTAGTCCGCGACTGCAGCCTTGATGGCATCTTCCGCGAGGATGGAACAGTGTATCTTCACCGGCGGCAAAGCCAGCTCTTCCGCGATCTGCGTGTTCTTGATCATCAACGCCTGATCGACGGTCTTGCCCTTGACCCACTCGGTCACCAAAGAGCTGGAGGCGATCGCCGAGCCGCAACCGTAGGTCTTGAACTTGGCATCTTCGATGATGCCGTCCTTGCCGACCTTGATCTGCAGTTTCATCACGTCGCCGCATGCCGGCGCACCGACCATGCCGGTACCCAGGCCTTCCGCATCCTTGGCGAAAGAACCCACGTTGCGCGGATTTTCATAATGGTCCAATAATTTTTCGCTGTAAGCCATGATTTGCTCCTTAAATTTCTAGTGTGCCGCCCACTGCACGGTATTCAGATCGATGCCGTCCTGCGATGGGTCATGTCACCGTTGATATGCACCTCTTCCATGGTCTGCATCCCGGCCAGCAGGCGGTCGCGCAACATGCGCACGCGCTCGTTCTCCGTGGCCATCTCCAGCTGGGCGATGCGGAACGCCTCGCCCATGCCGACGATCTGGTGCGTCGGCAGCGTGCCGGAACGCATGCCGCGCTCATGGCCGCCGCCGTGCATCTGCGCTTCCAGGCGCGCTCTGGGCTTGCGGCGCACATACAGCGCGCCGATGCCCTTGGGCCCATAGGTCTTGTGAGCCGAGAACGACATCAAGTCAACTTTCAGTTGCTGCAGGTCTATCGCCACCTTGCCGGTCGCCTGCGCCGCATCGACGTGGAAGATGATGCCCTTGTCGCGGCAGATCTCGCCGATCGCCGCGATGTCCTGGATTACGCCGATTTCGTTGTTCACCAGCATGATCGAAACGACGATGGTGTCGGGACGCAATGCGGCCTTGAATTTTTCCAGGTCCAGCAAACCACCCGGCTCAGGATCCAGGTAGGTCGCGCTATAGCCTTCGCGCTCCAGTTCGCGCACGGTGTCGATCACCGCCTTGTGCTCGATGCGCATCGTGACGATATGCTTGCCTTTACCCTGGTAGAAATGGGCAGCGCCCTTGATCGCGAGGTTGTTCGACTCGGTCGCGCCGGATGTCCAGACGATCTCCTTGGGGTCGGCATTCACCAGCGCAGCCACTTGCTCGCGCGCCAGTTCGACTACGGGATCATTTTCTCGGCCACACGCGGATCCACCGGCGTCGTCGCGGAATAATCCATGTATATCGGCAATTTCAATCTTGTTACTGCTTGCATCATTTTTCCCCTGTGCCTAGGCCAAGATGCTCTGCGGCTTGACGGGCTTGTTCAACGTGATTGCGGAAATTTCGCCATGGCGCTTGCTGTTGCTGTCGATCAGTTGCTGCAGCGTAACCCCCTCCAGATAATCGAAGATCTTCTCGTTCAGCCCCATCCACAGGTCGTGGGTAACGCATTGCTGACCGTCCTCGTGACAATCGCCCTTGCCGCCGCAATTGGTCGCGTCCAGCGGCTCATCGACCGCGACGACGATCTCGGCGATATTGATTTTGTTGGCCGGCCGGGCCAAGTAATATCCGCCACCGGGGCCGCGCACGCTCTCGACGATATTGTTGCGGCGCAACTTGCCGAACAACTGCTCAAGATAGGACAGCGAAATCTTTTGCCGCATGCTGATCGCCGCCAGTGTTACCGGGCTTTTCCCGCCTCTCATCGCCAAGTCCACCATCGCCGTAACGGCGAAGCGTCCTTTAGTGGTTAATCTCATACCATCCCCCGATCAAATAGAAAACTGTGGAACCCGCAACCTGCGCCTCCAGCGCAATGTCGCCATCGCAACACCAAATTCATGGCGCAATCATAGAATACCTGAATAATTTAATCAACTATCTTGTTCAAGTGGTTGGGATCGAATTTATCCGCGGTGGCGCGCTCTTCATCGACGCGTACGCCCATCTTCTCGAGTTGCTGCAATATGAAATCGATCCGCTGATCCACGGTCACGCTATGCCCGATCAGGCCGTGCAAGGCCTTGTTGACCGGGTCGTTCTGGTCGTTGCCGATACCATAGGCATTAAAACCGGCCGATGCCTTCTTGTCCTCATCCAGTATCCGCGCCGGAATACCGGCCGCAGTGGCGCCCGCCGGAACATCCTTGACCACGACGGCGTTCGAGCCGATCTTCGCTCCCGCACCGACACTGATAGGGCCGAGTATCTTCGCTCCGGCCCCTACGACCACGCCATTGCCCAGCGTCGGATGGCGCTTGCCCTCCTTCCAAGAGGTACCGCCCAGCGTCACGCCGTGATAAAGCGTGACATCGTCGCCAATCTCCGCAGTCTCGCCGATCACCACGCCCATGCCGTGGTCGATGAAGAAACGCCGACCTATCGTCGCGCCGGGATGGATCTCGATGCCGGTCAACGCCCGCCCGATATGCGAGGTAAAGCGCGCCAGCCATTTCAGGTTGGCGTGCCACAGCGTGTTCGCCATGCGGTGGATAACCCGCGCATGTACCCCGGGATAGCAGGTCAGCACCTCGAACGTGCTGCGTGCCGCCGGGTCGCGGTCGAATACGCTGGCAATATCTTCTCTAATATTTTTGAACATCTTGCTGCTCTCGTACGTGCTGTTGCTCTTGTTGGTAGCGCGTCTTCAGGCGCGCATTGTACTCGGTTGTGACGCTCAGGATGCCGCGCAGGATGTTGATTTCCTCCTGCTCGGGCCGCGCCCGGGCGAACAAACGGCGCAGCCGCTGCATCAGGCGTACCGGATTCTGCGTCGTAAAGAAGCCGATCTCGTACAGCGTTTTTTCCAGATGCGCGAAGAACCCCTCCATCTGCTGATGCGCCGCCGGCCGGGATTCGGGCGCAACGGGATGGTAGTTCTGCGCGGCCACAGTCAGCTCATAGGCCATCACCTGCACCGCGGCGGCCAGGTTCAGCGAAGAAAATTCCGGCGAGGCCGGAATGTTCACCAGCAGCTGCGCGCGGCCCATCTCCGCATTGCTCAGCCCGGACATCTCGGTGCCAAACAGCATCGCCACCGGCTGCGCGCTTGCCTGTTGCAACACCAGCGGCATCGCCTCGCGCGGGGTCTTCACCTCGATCGAGATGTCGCGCAACCGCGCCGTCATTGCCGTGGTGAACACCACATCCTGCAAGGCCTGGTCGATCGAGGTGCACACCACGGCGTTGCGCAGGATATCGTCCGCACCTGCCGCCATCGCATCGGCCTGCGGATCGGGAAAATGGCGCGGATTGACCAGATACAGGTGACGCAGCCCCATCGTCTTCATCGCGCGGGCCGCGGCGCCGATGTTGCCCGGATGGGTGGTATGGCTCAGCACCACGCGGATATTGCCCGCATACAGCGGCTGCACCGCGCTATCACTAAAACTATTCGGTTTATTCAAAACGTAATACCAACTAGAATACCGTCCCTGGCTGTACCGCTCATTAAACTCAAAGAAGGTCGTTATGCATCCCATGCTCAACATTGCGGTGAAAGCCGCGCGTCGCGCCGGAAATCTGATTTACCGCGCCACCGACAAGATAGACCATCTCACCATCACCAAAAAATCCCACGCGGACTTCGTCAGCGAAGTGGATCGTGCCGCCGAACAGACCATCATCCAGACCCTGCTGGAAGCCTATCCGGACCATGCAATTCTAGCAGAAGAGAGCGGCACCCAAGGCGAATCGGAGTTCGTCTGGATTATCGACCCGCTGGACGGCACCACCAACTTCCTGCACGGACTGCCGCAATACGCCGTCTCGATCGCCTTGCAGCACAAGGGGGTGATCACCCAAGCGGTGGTGTACGACCCGACCAAGAACGAGCTGTTCACCGCGACCCGCGGGCGTGGCGCGTTCCTCAACGACAAGCGCCTGCGCGTCAGCAAGCGTCTGCATCTGACCGACAGCCTGATCGGCACCGGCTTCCCCTACACGCGCTTCGAGCACATGGACGCCTACATGGCGATCTTCAAGGACCTGATGCAGAAGACTTCCGGCTTGCGCCGCCCCGGCTCGGCCGCGCTGGACCTGGCCTGGACCGCGGCCGGACGCTACGACGGCTTCTTCGAGACCGGCCTGAAGGTGTGGGACATCGCCGCCGGCACGCTGCTGATCACCGAGGCGGGCGGACTGGTCAGCGACCTGCACGGTTCGGATACTTACCTGAAGACCGGCCACATCTGCGCAGGCAATGCGAACATCCACCCGCTGCTGCTGGATGTGATGGCGCCCCACCTGACTCCGGGATTGAAAGGCTGAGGCAATACTAATCCAGCCGTTTTCCCGGCCACGACATGGACTCCACCCTGCTCGCCCTCTCGATCGCGACCGTCATCGTCGTGCTGGTCTTCGAGTACACCAACGGTTTCCATGACGCCGCGAACATCATCGCCACCGTCATCGCCTCGCGCGCGATGACCCCGGTGCAGGCGGTGCTGCTGGTCGCCTTCTTCGAATTCCTAGGCCCGCTGCTGGGCGGCACCGCCGTCGCCAACACCATAGGCAAGTTCATCACGCTGGACGACATCGATCGCGTACTCGCGCTGACCATCGTGCTGTGCGGCCTGAGCGGCGCGATCGCATGGAACCTGCTGACCTGGTGGCACGGCATCCCCTCCTCCTCATCGCACGCGCTGGTCGGCGGACTGGCCGGCGTGGTCGTGGTCGCCGCCGGCTCAGATCATGTCGTGTGGGGGTTTGCCGACCTGCTGCACGGGCATCTGAACGGTGTCGCCAAGGTCATCGCCGCGCTGATCCTGTCTCCCATTATCGGCTTCTGGGTCGGCTATACGCTGCACAAGACGATGCTGATACTGCTGCGCGGCGCGCACCCTTCAATCAACCGCGACCTGCGCCACCTGCAGTTCGTCACCTCGGCCGGACTGGCGTTCTCGCATGGCGCCAACGATGCGCAGAAGAGCATGGGTATCCTGACGCTGGTGCTGCTGCTCGGCGGCTTCATCCCGACCTTCGCAGTACCGTTCTGGGTGATGATGGCCTGCTCGCTTGCGATCACGCTGGGCATCCTGTCCGGCGGCTGGCAGATCGTGCGCACGCTGGGCTTCTCGATCTACAAGATCCGCCCGTTGCACGCGCTGGACTCGCAGATGACCGCCGCCGGG
>JACPVZ010000024.1 GCA_016197305.1 Nitrosomonadales bacterium
AGCAGGGTAGCGACGGTATCGTGGTGGTCGGCACGACCGGCGAATCCCCTACCGTGGACGTGGAAGAACACGAATTATTGATCGCCGAAGCGGTGAAGCCCGCCAACAAGCGCATCCCGATCATCGCCGGCACCGGCGCGAACTCGACCAAGGAAGCGATCGAACTGGCGTCGGTCTCGAAAAAAGTCGGCGCCGATGCGTCGCTGACCGTCGTCCCCTACTACAACAAGCCGACCCAGGAAGGCTTGTACCAGCATTTCAGGACCATCGCAGAGGCGGTGGACATGCCGCACATCCTCTACAACGTGCCCGGCCGCACCGTGGCCGACATGGGCAACGACACGGTATTGCGCCTGGCGCAGATCCCCAACATCGTGGGTATCAAGGATGCGACCGGCAACATCGAGCGCGGCAGCGACCTGCTGCAGCGCTCGCCCAAAGACTTCGCGATCTATAGCGGCGACGACGCCAGCACGCTGGCCCTGATGCTGCTCGGCGCGCACGGCACGATCTCGGTCACGGCGAACGTCGCACCCAGGCTGATGCATGAAATGTGTGTCGCAGCGCTGCAAGGCGACGTCGCCCGTGCGCGTGAGATCAACTTCCGCCTGCTCGGCCTGCATCGCCATCTGTTCGTCGAGGCCAACCCCATCCCGGTGAAATGGGCCGTGGCGCGCATGGGAAAGATGAAGAACACCCTGCGCCTGCCGCTCACCCCGCTGTCGCCCGAAGCCCATCAGACGGTTGAATCAGCGATGCGCCAGGCCGGCGCACTCAGCCATTAGCAGCATTGCGAGGAGTATAGACAATGAAAGTGTTACAGATTGGATTGTGTTGTGCGGCAGTGATTGCGCTGGCAGGTTGCGGCGCGATGGGCTTCGGCAACAAGCGTATCGATTACCGCGCCGGCGCGACCCAGGCTCCTTCGCTGGAAGTGCCGCCCGATCTGAGCGCACCGGGTAACGATGACCGATACAAGGTGCCGCAGGGCAATGGCGAAAGCGTCGCGACCTATTCCGATTACACCAAGCGCGGCGGAGACATCGCCCCGCGTGCAGCCGCGGTATTGCCGGAGGTGAAGGGCGTCCATCTGGAGCGCAGCGGCACGCAGCGCTGGCTGGTGGTGAACGACAAGGCCGAGAACGTCTGGCCGGTACTCAAGGCGTTCTGGCAGGAGACCGGCCTGCCGATCAAGAGCGAAGACCAGGCCGCGGGCGTGATGGAAACAGAATGGGTCGAAAACCGCGCCAAGATCCCGCAGGGCGGGCTGCGCAGCGTGCTCGGCAAGGTGTTCGACAATATCTATTCCTCGGGGGAGCGCGACCAGTACCGCGCGCGCCTGGAACGCAGCAAGGACGGCCTGAGCACCGAGATCTACATCACCCATCGCGGCATGGAAGAAGTGCTGTCTGCCGACCGCAACACCTCCAGCTGGAAAGCCCGCGCCAACGACCCTGAACTTGAAGCCATCATGCTGCAGCGCCTGATGGTCCGCTTCGGCGGCAATGAAATTCAGGCGACCAACGCACTGGCATCGAACGGCGCCGGTGAAACACCGGGAAGCGCCAGCCTGCAGGACGGATTCGATGGCAACCGCATCATCCTGGTCAACGACAGTTTCGACAAAACATGGCGCAGGGTCGGCCTGGCGATCGAATCTGCAGGCTATGCCATCGAAGACAAGGATCGCACCAAGGGCATCTATTTCCTGAGACCGATCCAGGTCGAGACCGGCTGGGTGGAAAAGCTGAAATTCTGGAAGGACGACCAGGACAGCAACAAGCGCTACCGCGTGCTGATCAGGGACGGCGGCACGGCCTGCGACGTGTCGGTTGTAGACCAGAATGGCGCCGGCGATGCCACCACTGCGAAGCTGATCGAGGCGATCCACAGCAACATCAACCAATAGGGATCATCGGGAGATCCCGCTTGGCTGACGCCTCGATCCCCGGCACGACCGATCCTGCGCTGGCCCTGCCAGCGGCAACCATAGGGGAACGCTCGTGAGGTTCGCCTCGCTCGGCAGCGGCAGCGAAGGCAATGCGCTGCTGGTCAGCGTCGCTCAGACACATGTACTGATGGACTGCGGATTCAGCGTGCATGACACCGTCGCACGCCTGGCGAAGCTTGGCGTCGCAGCAGACCAACTGAGCGGCATCGTCGTCACCCACGAGCATGGCGACCACATCGGCGGCGTGGCGCGCCTGGCGCGCAAGTTCGGCATCCCGGTCTGGCTCACCCACGGCACGCTGCGCAGCCAGCCCAAAGCCTTTTCCGGGGTTGAACAGCGCCGCGAGATCGACCCCCACTCGCCCTTCGCGATCGGAGATATCCAGGTCACACCGTTCCCGGTTCCCCATGATGCCGCCGAACCGGTCCAGTTCGTGTTCGGCGATGGCGCAAGACGCCTGGGGGTGCTGACCGACACCGGCAGCGGCACGCCGCATATCGAGCAGATGCTGAGCGGCTGTCACGCGCTGGTGCTGGAGTGCAACCACGACAGCGCGATGCTGATGAGCGGCGCTTATCCCTACAGTCTGAAACAACGCGTCAGCGGGCGGTACGGACACCTGAGCAACCGCGAAGCGGCAGGCATCCTGGGAAAACTGGATGTGAGCCGCCTGCAGCATCTGGTGGCAGCGCACCTCAGCCAGACGAACAACACGCCTGCCTTGGCGACACAGGCATTAAGCGCAGCGATCAACTGCACAGAAAACTGGATAGGCGTAGCCACCCAGGAGGAGGGTTTCACTTGGCGAACGATAGAATGACGCAAATAAAAAGCCGGCATAAGCCGGCTTTTTTTTGCAGCATCTAAACGCGATGCTTACTTCTTCATTGCCTCAGCAGGCGCAGCAGCTGGAGCTTCAGCGGCTGGAGCAGCAGCCGGTGCGGAAGCGGCAGCAGGAGCAGCAACCGGGGCTGGAGCAGCAGCTGGAGTTTCAGCAGGCTTTTCACCACAAGCGGCCAAAGCCAGAGTCAACAGGGCAGCGATAAGAGCAGAGCTTTTCATTTCTAATTTCCTTGGGAATATTAAGTTAACAATACGGGATTTACGTTTGATTCAAGCCACACGCCAAAAC
>JACPVZ010000018.1 GCA_016197305.1 Nitrosomonadales bacterium
AGCGGGGTCGCGTACGTGCCATTGATTCGACTGATTTTTTCTGTATTGCTCGGCTTTGCCATCCTGTCCACTCCGCTAGCCCGCGCCGAGCAGGTGCTTGCGATGAGCACCGAGCTGCCCGATGCGGCCCCTCCCGCCACGCTGCCCAACGCACGCAACATCCCGCTGGAACTGATCCCGGAAACCGAGCTGATCAAGCCCGACCTGTGGGGCAGGATACGCAGCGGATTCGCAATGCGCGACCTGGAAAGCCCTCTGGTCGCCAAACACGAACAGTGGTACGCCAACCGGCCCGATTACGTCGCGCGCATGACGGAACGGGCACGCCGCTACCTGTATTACATCACCAGCGAGGTGGAACGCCGCGGCATGCCCAGCGAAATCGCGCTGCTGCCGATGATAGAGAGCGCGTTCAATCCGGGCGCGTATTCGACCAGCCGCGCCTCCGGCATCTGGCAATTCATCCCTTCCACCGGCAAAAATTTCGGCATGCAGCAGAACTGGTGGTATGACGGTCGCCGCGACATCGTCAGCGCGACCACCGGGGCACTCGACTATCTGCAAAAACTGCACGACATGTTCGGCGACTGGGAACTGGCGCTGGCCGCCTACAACTGGGGTGAAGGTGCAGTGCAGCGCGCGCAGGAGCGCAACCGCCGCCGAGGCCTGCCGGTCAACTACACCAGCCTGCGCCTGCCCGACGAGACACGCAGCTATGTGCCCAAGCTGCTGGCTGTCAAGAACATCATTGCCAACCCGGCGAGCTTCGGCCTGGTATTGCAGGACATCCCCAACGAGCCCTACTTCGCCGCAGTTTCGACCACCAGACACATCGACGTGAAACTGGCCGCACAACTCGCCGACATCACGATGGAAGAGTTCATCGCACTCAACCCGGCGCACAACCGCCCGGTGATCCTGCAGGACAACAGCGACCTGATCCTGTTGCCGGTAGACAAGGTGGAGACCTTCCGCGCCAATCTGGAAGGCTATGACAAGCCTCTGGTCAGCTGGCAGGCCTACCAACCGAAGAAGGGCGAGCGTCTGGACCATCTCGCACCGCGCTTCGGCCTGTCCGTCGAAAAGCTGAAATCGGTGAACGGCCTCGCGCTGCGTTCCAACGTCAGCACCGGCCAGACCCTGCTGGTACCGATCAATGGTGAAGAGAGTGAAGCCGGAGACGACTTTTCCGCCTTCAACATGCACCTGGCACCGACCAGCGATACCGCCACCCGCACGATCCGGCACACGGTGCGCAGGGGTGAAACCGTTGCCAGCGTGGCAAAACGCTACAATGTCAGCATCGCCGGGCTGCAGAAGGCGAACGGTAACAAGCTGAAACGCCTGACGCCAGGACAGACCATCACCGTGGTACAGATATCACGCAACCATATCCGGCGCCTGGCCAAATCCGGCGCGCGCCAGCACAAGCTGGCACAACGCGGGCCAATCAGGAAACAGATATCGAACAAGACCGCAAAACGCCTGAACGTGGCCTACGCCCGTTGATGCTACAGGCGTGATGACAACGCGGCAGAGGCCGCAGTGAAATAGCGGTAAGCCTGCCAGCCCCTCAGCCCTCCGCGCAACAGCCCAGCTATACCGCGTCGGCGCATCACCAACAAGGCAACCATCCCGGCCATCAGCACCGGACGATCACGCAGGTAACGCGCCACGGCCAAACCCTGGTCGGCCAGCGCCAGCGGTTTTTCCCAACGCGAACCTAACTGGGCCACCTGGCCACGCTGCGCCGCGATGCGTGCCAACAGCTCTCCGCGACGTTGCATCACAGCAGACATGCGTTCACTCACGACCGCCTCCCCAGTTGCCCGCTCTCCTTAAGTTGCTCGTTATCCTTGGCCAGCTCGGCCAGACTGGCGGAGAACAGCCTGGAACCGGCGCGCGCCTTGCTGCGCAGCAGCACCGCCATCAGCGTCCCCGACAGAAAGAACAAGGCGCTCAATCCCGCCAGCACGGCCAGGCGATGCTCATCCCAGAACAACACGACGACGAACATCACCAGCAGCAACACGGCCACGCTGAAGCAGAACAACGCCACCAAAGCAAAAAGGAGCATCTGCGCTAAACGCAGACGCTCCTCCTGCAATTCATTCGCCAGCAGCTCCAGCCTGGTCGTTACGATCGAGAGTAGCGTGGACAGCAGCCGCTTGAGCGACCCCATCAGACACGGGCTCGCCTCCGGCATGGTTTAACGGCCGCGTCCTATCAGCAATCCCACGATCAGGCCAACGCCCGCACCGTTTTTCCTTGCTGACATCCCCTTGTACGCCTGCTAATTTGGTGCTCATGATTCACTCCTTGAACGTTAACAACGATGATCGGATACTGCTCGACGGTCCGATGACTTCCGGATTTTCTGTTGCCTTTTTAATCCTAAAACACCCCTGCGTCAATCGGAATAATCTCAATACAGATGGCAGTGTACATGGTGCGTTTCCGATTGCCTGCTCCCGGCCGGATAAGCGGCAAAACAGGCCGCGCCGGCACGCGGGCAGCGCGGTGCAAAATAGCATCCCTGCGGCGGGTTGGCGGGCGAAGGCAGATCGCCTTCGAGACTGATGCGCGCGCCGGCAGCCCCCTCGATACGCGGCACCGCGGACAGCAGCGCCTGGGTATAGGGATGTCTGGGGGTGCGCAACACCTCTTCGGCAGTGCCGCGCTCGACGATGCGCCCGAGATACATCACGCACACCTCATGGGCGAGATATTCCACTACCGCGAGGTTATGGGTGATGAACAAATAGCTGAGATTCAATTCCTGCTGCAGCGATTTCAGCAGGTTCAGTATCTGTGCCTGCACCGACACATCCAGCGCGCTGGTCGGCTCGTCGCAGATCAACAGCTGCGGAGAAACCGCGAGCGCACGTGCGATAGCGATACGCTGGCGCTGCCCGCCGGAAAACTCATGCGGATAACGCCATTTTGCGGTACGCGCCAGACCTGTTTTATCCAGCAAGGTATCGATATGAGCCTGACGCACCGCGCTATCGCTCCCGACATTCAGCGCGGTCATGCCTTCCTCGAGGATTTCCGCGACACGCATCTTCGGGTTCAGCGAGGCATAGGGATCCTGGAACACCATCTGCATCGCCGCACGCCGGGTGCGCAGTTCGCGCACATTCAGGCCGATCAGTTCCTGTCCGGCCAACTGTACGCTGCCCGCAGTCGGCGTGATCAGTTGCAACAAGGCCTTGCCCAGCGTGGTCTTGCCGCAGCCGGATTCGCCGACCAGCGCCAGCGTGCGCCCCTGCGAAATCTGCATCGACACCCCATCCACGGCCTTCACCTGCCCGACCACCCGCTGCAACACGCCTTTGCGGATCGGGAAATGGACTTTGAGGTCGGAGACCTCGAGTATTGATGAGCGGTGAGCGAGGATGGAATCGGGTTTGGCGTTATCCTGATGCTGTTGCGCGCCAACCTTTATCACGCCTCCTCGATTCTCGCGGTTTGCTCCTTGATCCTGATACAGGTGGCACCTCACCCCCTGCTCCTCGGCCACCATTATCCATTGCGGCGTCTGTTCACGGCACAGCGACCAGGCCCGATCGCAGCGCGGTGCGAAGCGGCAACCCTGGGTGATGCTGCCCAGCGGCGGCACGCTGCCGGGTATCGCGCTCAGCGACTGTCCACGCCGTGCCGCGTCGGGCAATGCGGCTAACAGTTTTTGCGTGTAGGGATGCAACGGCTGGGAGAACAATTGCGCACGGCTGGATTGCTCGACGATCTGCCCGGCATACATCACGCCCACCCGATGCGCCATTTCCGCCACCACCCCCAGATCATGCGTGATCAGCATCAACGACATGCCGGTTGCAGCCTGTGTGTCGCGCAACAATTGCAGCACCTGCGCCTGTATCGTCACGTCCAGCGCCGTGGTTGGTTCGTCGGCAATCAGCAGCTTTGGTTTTCCGGCCAGCGCCATCGCGATCATCACGCGCTGCTTCATGCCGCCGGACAGCTGAAACGGATATTCCGTGACGCGCCGCACCGGATCTGGAATGCCGACCTGCGCCAGCAGCTCCACACAACGCTGCTTCGCGACCTCGCCGCGCATGCCTTGATGCAAGGCCAGCACTTCGGTGATCTGCTGCCCCACTGTCAGCACTGGATTCAAACTCAACGAGGGTTCCTGAAAAATCATCGCCGCCGTGCCGCCGCGAACCTCGCGCATCTCGCGCTCGCGCAAACCGGAGAGCTCCACACCGTCCAGGATCACCCTCCCCTGCGCATTCGCCACGCCATCCGGCAACAGGCGCAACAGGGACAACGCGGTCATCGACTTGCCGCAGCCCGATTCACCGAGCAGCGCAAAGGTCTCGCCCGCCTCGATCGAGAATGAAATGTCGTCGACGATGCGCACGCCGTTGCGCAGCTGCGTGACCAGACCTTGCACACTCAACAGGCTTGTCGTCATGCCGCAGCCTCCGTGCGATTCAGGCGCGGATCGAACGCATCGCGCACCGCATCGGCGAACAGGTTAGCCGCGAGCACCAGCACCAGCATGAACGCGAATGCCGAGGCCAAGGCCCACCACACCATAGGCTCGCGCGCCATCTCCAGCCGCGCGGCATTGATCATCGTGCCGAAACTGATCATGGAAGGATCCACCCCGACGCCGACATAGGACAGCACCGCTTCGGCCAGCACCAGGCCGCTGAAATCCATCACCAGCGAGATCAGCACGATGTGCATCACGTTGGGCACGATGTGACGGGTGAGGATTCGGAATGAAGACACGCCGAACGCCTGTGCCGCCTGGATATATTCCAGCTCGCGCAGCTTGAGCGTCTCGCCGCGCAGCAATCGGCACAAACCGGTCCAGCTGGTCATGCCGAGTATCAGGCACAGAAACACCAGGCGCAGGTCGGCACGCGATGCGGCGGTGTCGAACCAGTGCGGATGGGTTTCGATCGTGATCTGCATCATCAGCACCGCCGCCGCGATCAGCAGCACACTGGGGATCGAGCTCAGCACGGTGTAGATGTACTGAATCACATCATCCACCCAGCCGCGCAGATAACCCGCAGCGATGCCGAGCAACAGCGCCAGCGGCAAGGTCACCAAGGTAGTCACCGTGCCGATGATCAGCCCGGTGCGTATGCTCTTCAGCGACAGATACAGCACATCCTGGCCGACCTTGTCGGTACCCAGCAGATGATAGGCCGACGCCAGATTGATGCAGATGCCGAGCAGCACAGCGGTGACCAGGATAGTGGATGACAACGGACGCACCGGCCAGTTGCGCCGCGCCATCCAGCTTCTCGAGCCAAACACCAATACCATTCCGGCCAACAATCCGGCTGCCGCACCGGTCAACGCACGCGACAGCACATCGCCGTCACGCTGCGACACATCCGTCAGGTGTGCCCCGCCGTATTTCAATCGCGGATAGTCGCGCAACACCCTGCCCTGCGCGTCGCTGACGCTCTCCTTGGCGTACAGCGTGACCGCCAGCGGAGCGGAATAAGTCTTCTCGTTGTGCATCCTGAGCGGTGCCACCAGCTGGTCGAACACGCTCAGCACCTCGGGTGAATAGACCGTCATGCCGTCGTGCTTTTCCGGCAACGCCATGCGATAGTGCAGCGTATCCAGCAACCCCACCAGCAGGAACAGCGACAGCAACAGCAGCGACACCATCGCGGTAGCATTGCGCGCCACGCGTCGCCACGGCAACAACAGATGCTCGTGCCTGCGTATGTGCCAGACGCTGGCGAGTCCGGCCGCCAGCAACAGGAACACCAGCGCATCGCTCCACAAAATCACCGGAATGAAGCTCATGAAAGCCTCACCCTGGGATCTACGACGGTGTAGGAAATATCGGTCAGGATCAGTCCGACGATATACAGCAGCGACCCCAGGAACACCATCGCGCGCACCACGCTGAAATCCTGCGCGTTGATCGCGTCTATCGTGTAGCTGCCCAGGCCGGGAATGCCGAAGAACGACTCGGTCAACAGGCTGCCCATGAACAGCAGCGGGATCACCACCACCACGCCGGTCAGGATAGGGATCATCGCGTTCTTCAGCACATGGCGGAACAGCACCGCCAGCTCGGACAGGCCCTTGGCGCGCGCGGTACGCACATAGTCCTTGCCGATTTCTTCGAGGAAAATCGTGCGATACCAGCGGCTGCTCGATCCAATACCTCCAACCACACCGATCACGACTGGCAACACGACGAACTTGAAGCCGCCTTCGCCGTAGCCGGAAATCGGCACCAGATGCCATAGTTTGCTGACCATGAATTGTCCGCCGATGATGTAGAACAGCGTGGACACCGACATCAGCAGCACGCACAACGCCACGCCCGCGATATCCAGCGCGGTGGCGCGGAACAGCGTCATCAGCAACGCAAAGCAGACATACACCAGCAGGCCGACCACGAAGCTCGGCAGCGCGATCGCCAGGCTGGGTCCCATCCGGGTCGCAATCTCGCGCGAGATGCTGCGCCCGTCGTCTGAATAACCGAAGTCCAGCACGAACATGCTGGCGGATTTCTGCCAGAAGATCGTATCGGTGATCGAGGCTGAACCACCGGCCGCGGCATTCACGAACAGCGGTTTGTCATAGCCGCGCTGCTGTTTCCATTTCTCTATTGCTTCCGGGGTCACGCGTTTGATGCCCAGCTGCATGCGCGCCATGTCGTCGGGCGTATTCACGATGAAGAACAGCGCGAAGGTGAGCAGGTTCACCCCGATCAGGATCGGGAGCGCGTAGAGCATCCGGCGTATCAGATAGGCGATCATAGGCGCGCTATTGTATCGGCAATTGCAGGATATCCATCACCACCTGCTGCTTGTCGAGCCCCCCCAGGTGGGCATTGATATCGCCCCTGATGAACACGATATCGCGCCTGTCAATTGAAAATCGGTTTTTTGCACAAGTTTGTCTGGATTTACAAACTTAAAGTTCGACTTAAAATACAAATATATTTCAACTGTAACTTTCTAT
>JACPVZ010000019.1 GCA_016197305.1 Nitrosomonadales bacterium
AGGTATTCGCTGAGCGCCGCCGCGAAGAAGAACGACCCGCCGGACAGCAGCGGGGTGAACAGCGCGATGCCGACCCGCTGCGTCATCGCGAGGTATTGCGCCGCCAGCAGCACAACGGTGAGCGCCAGCAGTGCCGCGCCAGTCCTGAGCACCTGCACGCGGCGCCGGAACAGCGGCAGTTGCATCGCGATCAGCAGCAGTGCGGCCAGCGCCGCGGCATAAGGCGGGACAGGATGCAGCGTGCGCTGGTTCTTCAGGTTGTCCAGCGCGGTGGCGAGGATCTCCACGCCGGGATGCAGGCTGGAGACCGGCGTCGCGCGGATGTCGTGCAGGCCGGTGGCGGTGCTGCCGATGATGACGATCTTGCCGGTCAGCTCATCAGGGTCGCGCTGCGGCTGGCGGCGCGACTGGTCGGCATACAGCGCGCTGTAGGGGATGTGCTTGAACGCCTGGGCATTGCCGCGCCAGTGCAGGGAAATGTCGGGTTGCGATGGGATCGTGTAGCCCAGGTCGCGCATCACGCGCGCCGGCAGCGATTCCAGTTTCCAGCCGGCGATGTTGCGGTACAGCTCGTAGCGCCGCGCGATGCCGTCGCTGTCCTCGCTGAAATTGATCAGGCCGATCCGCCAGGATTCCGGGGAAATGGCCTGCGGCGGCAGCAGGATCGCGCGCGCGTTCGGGTCGGCATCGGGCGCATGCGGCAGGTCGATGACGCGCGCCACTTCGGCCAATGCAACGCCATTGGCCTGCTGTCCCTGCAGTTGCAGCATCGGGAAATACACGTTGCGCATCTCGTGCAGCGTCTCGTTGAGGAACTGGTCGCTTTCCGGACGGTAGCGGTCCGGTTCGCTGAACAGGATGTCGAACACGACCGCGCGCGGTTGCTGGCGCGCGATGCCCTGCAGCAGTTCGGCGTGCACCGCGCGCGGCCACGGCCAGCTGCCCGCCGCGTCCTGCATTTCAGCGAGGCTGGCTTCGTCGATATCGACGATCACGATGTCGGGGTCCGGGCTGAGTTGCTGCGCGACCTGGCGCACGAAGAAATCGCTGAGCCGCTTGTCCAGCGTGGCGAATGCGTCCAGCCACAGGCTGTTCAGCGCGATCAGCAGCGCAGCGGCAAATGCAATCAGGTGGATGCGATCAAACGGTTTCACCAGGGCAGGGGACATGGGCATGCCTGGTTGGTGCGCTCAATTTTGCGGAATCGGATAAGGCAGCGCGGAGAATTGCAACGCCGCGCCCTGCAGCGATTTCCAGTGCACGCTCTGCGTCTCATGGCTGGCGGTCTGCACGACGGCCAGCATGTCGCAGCCGCCGCCCGGCGCGGGGGTGCTGTTGACGACCATGCCGCTGGCCTGTCCCTCCATCTCGGCGCTGAACAGTTCGTCGCCGGGTTGCGCTAACTCGCTGCTGTCGATATGTGCCAGATACATGCGGCGTTTCAGCTTGCCCAGATATTGCATCCGCGCGACGATTTCCTGGCCGGGATAACAGCCCTTTTTGAAATTGACTGCGGCGATCAGGTCCAGATTCACCATCTGCGCGACAAACTGTTCCTGTGTCTGCGGCAGCACGACCGGAATGCCGGCGCGGATATTGAGCCAGTCCCAGCATATGCTGCCGACGGCCTGCGCATCGCGGGCGAGCGACGACCATAGGTTCATCGCCTGTGCTGCCGTGGTGTTGATCTGAAAGCGGTTTTCACCCAGCCTGATCACGCTGGCTTGTGCTGCAGCGGTGACATCAAGCGCTTGCCGAGGCAGCTCACCGCAGAGCGGGCGCAGCAGTTCCTCGGCGCGCGGCCCGGACAGCCCCAGCGAGACGACCTCGTCGCTGGCGTCGCTGATCTTTACCTTTGCGCGCAGCACATACATGCCCAGCTTCTTGCGTATCGGTTCACACAGCGCGCGCGGCAGCTGCAGCAGGTAATCGTCGCCGTCGCGCCAGATCAGCAGCGTCGCCAGCACGCGTCCCTTGGGGCTGTTCAGGCTGCTGAACTGCGCGCGCGCAGGACTGACTTCGCGGATGTCGTTGCTCAGCAGGTTCTGCAGAAAGGTCTGCACCTCCTCGCCGGATGCGCGCAACACGCCGAACTGGCCGAGGTCGCTCAGAACGGTATCGTGTTGCGTGGCGGTCAGTTCGGCAGAGGGGGCGGTGTAATGTTGCACGATGCCATCCTGCAACACTGCACCTTGCTGTTGCAGGAAGAGTTGCCAGTCAGAAGCCATAATTTACGCCGAAGTTTTGATGCGGCCGCCCTTGTTCTCGCCGGGCATGAAGCTGATGCCGGGCGGCTGGGTGTTCTGCCTTGCGGCCTCGTTGCGCTGGTTGTTGCGCTGTGCTTCAGCGTTCGCGCGTTGCTGCTCGGCATTGGCGCGCTGCTGGTTTTCGGCGCTGACGCGGTTCTGGTTTTCCGTATTGGCGCGTTGCTGGTTCTCTGCGCGCTGCAACTGCTGCGCCTGTTCCGAGAGTTTGACCACGGTCGAGTCTGGCTGTTTTTCCTGCGGCTTTTCGGCGGGTCTGTCGTTCCTAGCTGTGGCAGGCTGGGCGTTGTTCACCTGCAGGTTGGCAGCGGCGGTAGCGTTCTGGACGTCCATGATTTACCCCTTAAATATAAAGGTTTGTAGTCGCCACCCTACTCGTTTTTTGCCCGCCAGGCAAGCCGGATTGCCTGAGGATTCGGCATGTCAGGCGATCCTGCGGCGCCGGCCGGGCACAGAAAATTGCCCGCCTTTGCCACATTCCGCTAAACTCGACGCCATGAAATCCCTGTGTGCCAGCCTGTTGCTCATGTTGCTTTCCGCCTGTGACGGCGGCCTGTGGAACAACCCCTATCCGGCGCGCGACGATGGCAAGGCCATCCTCTACACCGCGTTCACCGAGCGCCCCAAGCACCTCGACCCGGCGCAGGCTTACAGCGAGAACGAGTATGAGTTCCTCGCGCAGATCTATGCGCCACCGCTGCAATATCATTACCTGAAGCGCCCCTACCAGCTGGTGCCGCTGGCGGCCGGCGCGATGCCGGCCGTGCGCTATCTGGACAAACAGCGCAAGCCGCTGCCCGACAGCGCTCCAGCGGAGCAGATCGCCTTCACCGTGTACGAGATCCACATCAAGCCGAACATGCGCTATCAGCCGCATCCGGCATTGGCGCGCGATGCGCAGGGCAAGTTGAGATATGAACATATCACGCCCAATGACCTGCACGATATCCATGCGCTGAGCGACTTTCCGGAGCGCGGCACGCGCACCGTCACCGCGGCGGATTATTCGCACCAGATCCGGCGGCTTGCGCACCCGCAGCTGCATACCCCGATCGCCGGAGTGATGAGCGAGTACATCGTCGGCTTCAAGGAATATGCCGCCAGTCTGCAGCAGGCCGTGAAGCAGAACCCCGGTGCGTTCCTTGATGTGGATGCCTATCCGCTGCCGGGCGTGCAGGTGGTGGACGAGCATACCTACCGCATCGAAATCATCGGCAAGTATCCGCAGTTCGCCTACTGGCTGGCGATGCCGTTCTTCGCGCCGATGCCGCCCGAGGCCGAGCGTTTCTACGCGCAGGACGGCATGCGCGAGCGCAACCTGACGCTGGACTGGTGGCCGATCGGCAGCGGGCCGTATTACCTGTCCGAGAACAATCCCAACCGGCGCATGGTGATGAGCCGCAATCCTTATTACGACAGCGAGCGCTACCCGGCGGAAGGCGAGCCGGGCGATGCCGGGGCCGGCCTGCTGGCCGATGCGGGCAAGCCGCTGCCGCTGATCGACGAAGTGGTGTTCAGTCTGGAAAAGGAAACCATCCCGTACTGGAACAAGTTCCTGCAGGGCTATTACGACGCGTCCGGCATCAGCTCGGACAGCTTCGATCAGGCGGTGCAGGTGGCGGTCGGCGGCGAGGCCAATGTGACCGACGAGATGAAGGCGCAGGGCATACGCCTGTCCACCTCGGTCTCCACATCGACGATGTACACCGGCTTCAACTGGCTGGACAAAACCATCGGCGGCAGCGACGAACGGGCGCGCAAGCTGCGCCGGGCGATCGCGATCGCGGTGGACTTCGAGGAATTCGTGTCTATCTTCGCCAACGGGCGCGGCATTCCGGCACAGTCGCCCATCCCCCCGGGCATCTTCGGCTACCGCGAAGGCGAGGCGGGGCTGAACCGCTATGTGTACGACTGGGTGGGCGGTGCGCCGAAGCGCAAGTCGATCGAAGAAGCCAGGCGCCTGCTGGCCGAGGCCGGCTATCCGAACGGGATAGATGCGCAGACCCACCAGCCGCTGGTGATCAATCTGGACACGACATCGAGCGGCATGGGCGACAAGTCGCGGCTGGACTGGCTGCGCAAGCAGTTCGAGAAGATCAACCTGCAACTGGTGGTGCGCAGCACCGACTACAACCGCTTCCAGGACAAGATCCGCAAGGGCGACACGCAGATGTTCTACTTCGGCTGGAACGCCGACTATCCCGATCCGGAAAACTTCCTGTTCCTGCTGCACGGCGCGCAAGCCAAGGTGAGCAAGGGCGGCGAGAATGCGGCCAACTACAGCAACCCGGAATACGATCGCTTGTTCGAGCAGATGAAGAACATGGACAACGGCCCGGCGCGGCAGCAGATCATCGACCAGATGCTGGAGATCCTGCGCCGCGATTCGCCCTGGCTATGGGGCTTCCATCCCAAGAGCTATGTGCTGCAGCACGGCTGGCTGCACAACGTCAAAGCCAACGTGATGGCGAACAACAAACTCAAGTACTGGCGCATCGACGCGGCACAACGCGATGGCCTGCGCCACGAATGGAACCAGCCGTTGCGCTGGCCGCTGTGGCTGGGCGGATTGGCGATGCTGGCGTTCGGCTGGTGGCTGTGGCGGGTGTTGCGCCAGCGCGACGAGGCGCGCTGACATTAGCAGACGCTCGCGAAAGTCGGGAGTGTGCCAATTGCAGACGGTCGAAGCGTAAAATACACAGCAGAAAATCGGATGGTCGTAACTAGCAACAAAGTGTCAATTTCTGACTTCAATTCCAGCTTTAGTCCACCTTGCCCTTACGCTACGGATTTTGTCATACTCGCGCAATGACCGAATAACTAAGCGAAGATATTGACCATGAATTTACTAATTTTATTGCTACTGTTTTTGTCGCCTTGCGTTTTCGCCGAAACAATGGAGCCCCCAAAAATTTACGTCGAGCAGAATGGAGTAGTTACAAATATTACTGCGGAAGGAAATCTCGCGTCTTACATAAACATAGGTTGTATTCCGCTTTCGGAGGTAAAGAATGCGTTCACCCCTGCCGATTTATACAAAGGAGTAAGGGAGTGTATTAAGCAGGAAAATTTCGATCGTGCAGCCAACCTATTTATGCTTGCTGGTTTCAACGCCAGATTCGATGCTGAACGCATTACTGACAAAACAGCTGGTCAAGCCAGAGTTGTGCTGATTATGAATACATTCTCAAATGTGCCGCAAGACCAAAAGGATAAATTTGGCATGGCAGTTAAACGCTTAACAGAGAATGCCGAACTCTTTGGAAAACTATGCAATGAAATAAACAAAATTGGCATCCCAGATTATTACCCAAGTTATATGATCCTCCATGGGGTCAAAGCGTTTACGGGAAACCCACATGAGGGGGCACTAATTACACATTTCGATGCGTCGAGTGTTTGGAAAAAACTTCAATCCGAATCTCTCCAATGCACAAATTGAAATGGCCGTGATTATTACTATTCACCTTTCGGAAGAAAACATAGTCCAGGTTGTTAATGTTGCGTATTGAGATTAGCGAAATTCCACTATGTACCGACATTGGGAAGTAAACTGGTTTAGGAATTCCACTAGTAGCTTTCTATTGATGGGAATCGGATAGAAAACGTTGTGGGGTGGCAAGCTGATGCCGATATATCCAAAATGTTTTATATAAAATTTGAGTATGCCATCTATGCAACTCAGGAGACGACATGAAGAAATTGATAGCCTTTAAAATGTTTGTTGCGTCTGTCATTGGTATCTTCTTGCATTCTGCAACTCTTTCAGCTGCGGTTCTTGAAGTAACGCCTCCAATATCTCTAACACTGGAGAAGGGGGCGACAATCAGCCATTTTTTAGAAGCTGCAGATGGAGGTCATATTCAGGTTGTAGAAAATCGCAATAAACATGAACCTTGGGTCACCAAGATGTCTGCCAACTTCCAGAATCAATGGAACGCACCAGTCAGTGCAGAACATATTGATTTTCTGGCTAAGGCTTCAGATGGTGGATATTGGATCGGGGTCCCAAACAAAATCAAGGTAAGTGGATCAATGTTCCCAGTGTTCCAATATGAATCATTGGTCAAAATATCAACTGACGGAAAGATCCAATCACAAACTGGAATAGTTATAAAAGAAGAAGGATTAAACTCAATCTACTCAGCGATTGATGTCGGAGATGGAATGATTTTCGCTGGTTGGAAGGTTGTTACTTACTACGGCCCAGGGGGCGAGACATATATTTTTAAGGAGCTGGTTCCTTGGCTAGGAAAATACGATTACAGCGGGAAGCTGTTATGGGAAAAAATCTTCGCAGAAGATAATGACACCTTATTGTCTATTAATATGAGGCCAAGGGACAACCATGGCCATCGGCTTGTCGCAACCCCCGCTGGTGATGTGTTATTTGTCGCGAGTGTTCACGTCTCTGACATTTCTAGGCAGAATGGAAAAACCACAGTAAACCAAACTAGTCTGGATAACTATAGCTGGGCCAACTTTGTCTTCAAAATTGATAGCAAGGGGAATGAATTGGCCAGAATTAAGAGTTCTGGGCAATCTTTAAAGCCGTCATTGTTTGAAACCAATTCTGGTATTGTTTTAATAGAAAGTTATATCCCCTCATCATTTGGAGCCCATGATAACCCTTCTAAAGGTTCACCTTTCGAGAGCTTGGCGATCCCTATTGAAGGCATTAGGTACACTAATTTCGACAGCTCTTTTAATGTAGTTAAGCATAAGGAGTTTCCATCTGGATTTGATTATTCTTTTGCGACTGAAGAGGCTGGTGGCGGGTATTTTTTGACGGGCTATCAACATGGACAAAATCCCTCTGGTAGAGTTGGTTTCATTAGCCCCGATGGTGAATTACTGGAAGCTGCGCCTCTTATTAAGGATGATGAGCACTCTAGGCTCATTGGCTTAACGTCCAATGATAATCATAGCCATGCGACGATCTTCAGACAAAATTCAGAAGGTAAAGTGTTTTCTTATCAGGCCAAGATTACAAAATAACAGAGTGCTAAAGCGAGAAGTTCTCGGAAGCAATGTTGATATTCAAAAAACTAACTTCCTATGTTGTGCATTTAGAAAATTCCGAATCTCAACCGTTTAATTAAACATATTTAGAGATCAGCTTTGAAAAAAGTCAAAATTCCGTACGGGTCTCCTGCAGTCAGCACAGCAGCGCTATAAATTCTTATTCTCGTATGTCCGGTTAGTCCACGATCCTGATTCACCATCGTAGATTGAGCGCTACAAAGCGTGTCGGCCGCCACAGGCCGGATTGGGTCGGGAGCTGCATGTCAGCGTTATGAACTGATTGCATGAAACCGGACGGTCAGCGCAATGAGCAATTGCTTGCCATGTCACACATCAGGAATTTCAGGATAGCCGCTTCCAGCGTTTCAGCAGCAGTGCGTTGCTGACCACCGATACCGAACTCATCGCCATCGCCGCGCCGGCGATTACCGGGTTGAGCATGCCCAGTGCGGCGAGCGGGATGCCAAGCACGTTGTAGATGAACGCGAGGAACAGGTTCTGGCGTATCTTGCGCAGCGTGGCGCGCGACAGCGAGATCGCATCCACGACGCTCATCAGGTCGTTGCGCATCAGCGTGATGTCCGCGGCTTCGAGCGCGATGTCGCTGCCGCTGCGCATCGCGAAGCTGACATCGGCGGCGGCCAGCGCGGGCGCATCGTTGATGCCGTCGCCGACCATGCCGATCACTGCGCCTTGCACCTTGAGCGCTTGCACCTGTGCCGACTTGTCCTGCGGCAATACTTCGGCGCGGAACTCGCTGATGCCTGCCTGTTGGGCGATGGCTTGTGCGGTGGCGTGGTTGTCGCCGCTCAGCATCACCACATGGACACCCATCGCTTCGAGTTGCGCGACCGCCTCGCGGCCGCTCGCACGCAGCTGATCGGCGCACGCGATGTAACCCTGCAATGCGCCATCGCGTGCCAGCACCAGTACGGTCTTGCCCTGTTGTTGCAACGCGAGGATCTGCGGTTCATCGATGGTGACGCCATCATCCACGGCAAAGGCCGGAGAGCCGAGCAGATAATGCTGGCCGGCGATCTCCGCACGCAGGCCGTGCCCGGACACCTCGTTGATACCGACCGCCTGTGCGGGAGTGATGTGCTGCGTGGCCGCATGATCGAGCAGCGCACGCGACAGCGGATGTGTCGAACCCTGCGCCAGCAGCGCCGCAGCTTGCAGCAATTCGTGTGGCGTTATTCCTGCAGCGGGCAGTATGTCGGTGACGCCGGGCTTGCCCTCGGTCAGCGTGCCGGTCTTGTCCACCACCAGCGTGGTGAGTTGCTGCGCGCGTTCCAGTGCGTTGGCGTCCTTGACCAGAATGCCGGCTTGCGCCGCGCGTCCGGTGGCGACCACCAGCGCGGTGGGTGTCGCCAGCCCGAGCGCGCAGGGGCAGGAGATCACCAGTACCGCAACGGCGTTGATCAGCGCCGTGGCGAAGCCGCTGCCCAGCGCCCACCAGACGACCAGCGTCAGCAGCGCGATGACCACCACCACCGGCACGAACACCGCCGAGATGCGGTCGGCGAGTTGCTGGATCGCCGCCTTGGAGCCCTGCGCCTCCTCCACCAGCCGGATGATCGCGGCGAGCTGGGTATGCGAGCCCACCGCCAGCGCGCGGCATTTCAACACGCCGTGCTGGTTGAGCGTCGCGGCGTAGACTTTGTCGTCAGCCTGTTTGATTTGCGGCAGGCTCTCGCCGCTGAGCATTGCCTCGTCGATGCTGGATGAGCCTTCCTGCACGATGCCATCCACCGGCACGCTCTCGCCGGGGCGCACCAGAAACACATCGTCCACCTGCATCTGCTCGACCGCCAGTTCCTGCATCACGCCGTCGCGTTCGACATGCGCGGTCTTCGGCTGCAGGTTGATCAGCGCCTCCAGCGCACTGGAAGCCTTGCCCTTGGCGCGCGCCTCCAGCAGCTTGCCGAGCAACACCAGCGTGATCAGCGTCGCGCTCGCCTCGAAATACAGCGCCTGGTCCAGCTTCAGGATCAGCACCGCGCAGCTCAACAGATAGGCCGCGCTGGTACCGAGCGCCACCAGCACATCCATGTTTGCACCGCCGCCGCGCAGGCTGGCCCATGCGCCGGAATAGAAGCGCCAGCCGATCCAGAATTGCACCGGGGTGGCGAGCAGCCACTGCAGCCAGCTTGGCATCATCACATGCTTGCCGAGGAACATCAGCAGCATCTCCGCCAGCAGCGGCAGCGTGAGCAGCACCGAGATGATGAAGCGTAATTGTTCGCGGCGATAGGCGGCAGCGCGTGCCTGTTTTTCGGCGGCGAAATCGCGCAGCGGATGCGCGTCGAAACCCGCTCCCTGTATCGCCTTGATCAGGTCCGGAAGCGCCGTTTTATCCGGGTTGTAGGCGATATGCGCCTTCTCGGTGGCGATGTTCACCGTGGCCGCGACTTCCGGCAGCTGGTTCAATACTTTTTCCAGGCGCGTGGAGCACGACGCGCAGTGCATGCCGGTGACTTGCAGATCGATGTGGGCGGGAGAGGGCATGGCCGATTATAGGCCATGCGGCTCAAAGTAAAACACCCGACAATTCGTGTGGACTATCGGGTGTGTCACGATGGGTAGATCAGTCTTTTTTCATCGCGCAGGTGTTCATGCCGAACATCGCGTAAGCCGGGCAGAAGCCGACGATGCCGGTCAGCAGCGGCACCACGCCTATCCAGCCCCACACGCCGACTGTGCCGGTGGCGGCCAGTGCGATCAATGCCAATCCTGCGATCACGCGTACTGCGCGATCTATCGTGCCTGCATTGCATTTCATGATGAGCTCCTTGGTTGGGTTACAGGGTGTACGCAGCTTAGGCCGATAGCATGGCAGTGTCTGTGAGAAAAATCACATAAGGCCAGCGTCAATTCCCGGCCTTGAGCTGCCATGCCTCATGGCAGGCCACGCATTTCGTCAGGGTATCGGTCAACATGGATTGCAGTTCGGCTGCGGGCTTGCCCGATTCCGCGGCTTGCGCCAGATCGTCCATGTCGCGGTGCACGCTCATGCCCAGTTGTTTGAAAGGCAGCGGCAGCTTGGCCATCAATGCAGGGTTCACGTCGGCGGCGGAAGCCATGCCGACCGCACGCGCAGCCTGGGCGACCTGCTTCGCGTCGTTATGGTTGATGCCGTCCAGTATTTTCTGCGTACCTGCCAGCAGGCCGCGCATCTCCGCCAGAATCAGGTTGCGTTCACCGGCTGCCAATACCACCGCAGTGCGGTTGTCGGTGCCGGACACGGTGTTGCCGCGTATGAAAAACCAGGCAAACACCAGCAGAGTCCCCAGCCATAGCAGGATGGCCAGCAGTGCAATCTTGTTGAGTTTCATTATTTGGTTCCGGTTAACTTTGGGATGCGCATGGTAAGCGTGTGCTGCAGTACAGTCTGTGAGGAAAGTCACATGACTGTTGCTGTGAATAGCCTTGAGAAAAGCAGGGTTTCCTGTTTCAATCCCGCCTGACTGAAACATATTTCAAGGTGGATGGATTCATGGCACAGGCAAGCATAGGCATCATCGGCGGCAGCGGTGTATACGATATTGCGGGATTGGAGAACAAGCGCTGGGAGAAGGTCGAATCGGCGTTCGGCGCACCGTCGGACGAATTGCTGTTCGGCGAGTTGAGTGGCGTGAAGCTGGCCTTCCTGCCGCGTCACGGGCGCGGCCACAAGATACCGCCTTCCGAGATCAACTTCCGCGCCAACATCGATGCGCTGAAGCGCGTCGGCGTGACCGATGTGATCTCAGTCAGTGCAGTCGGTTCGTTGCGCGAGGACCTGAAGCCCGGCACCTTCGTCATCGTCGACCAGTTCATCGACCGCACCTTCGCGCGCAACAAGTCGTTCTTCGGTACCGGGCTGGTGGCGCATGTCTCGATGGCACATCCGGTATGCAAGCGTCTCGGTGACCACATCGCAGCGGCCGCCAAACAGGCGAACATAGACGCGGTGCGTGGCGGCACTTATCTGGTGATGGAAGGGCCGCAGTTCTCGACGCTGGCGGAATCGAACCTGTATCGCAGCTGGGGCTGCGACGTGATCGGCATGACCAACATGCCCGAAGCCAAACTCGCCCGCGAGGCCGAGCTGTGCTATGCCACGGTGGCGATGGTCACCGACTACGACTGCTGGCATCCCGACCACGACCATGTCACCGTCGAACAGATCGTCAAGGTGCTGTTGGCCAACGCCGACAAGGCCAAGATGCTGGTAAAACATGCCGTGCCGCGCATCGGCGCTGACAGCAAGGCCTGCGAGTGCGGCTGCCGCAGCGCGCTGCAATATGCGCTGATCACCGCGCCGGACGCGCGGGCTGCGGAAATGAAAAAACAACTGCAAGCCGTCGCGGGACGAGTGTTGTAGGAGCGAGCTTGTTCGCGAAGTTGAAGTAGGATGGGTTGAGCAACGCGATACCCATCGTTGAGAAATTGTTGGGTATCGCTACGCTCCATCCAACCTACCAAACCGATATTGATTGAGGGATTGACGATGACTGAACCAGACTTGCGCCAACAACTGCTCACCACCTCGCAGCGTATGCTCGAACTCGGCCTGAATCGCGGCACCTCGGGCAATGCCTCGGTGCGCGACGGCGACGGCCTGCTGATCACGCCTTCCGCGTTGTCGGTCGCGGAGATGACGCCGGACAGCATGGTGCGCCTGGACTTGCAGGGCAACGTGCTGCAAGGCGGCAAGCCTTCCAGCGAGTGGCGCTTTCATTGCGACATCCTCGCCGCGCGCCCCGAGATCGGCGCGGTGGTGCATGCCCATTCCCCCTATGCCACGACCATCGCCTGCCTGCGCAAGGATGTGCCCGCAGTGCATTACATGATCGCGATGGCGGGCGGCGACACGATACGCTGTACGCCCTACGCGGTGTTCGGCGAGCAGGGATTATCCGACCATGCGCTGGAAGCGTTGCAAGGCCGCAAGGCCTGTTTGCTGGGCAACCACGGCATGATCGCGCTGGGCAAGGATCTGGCCGAGGCGCTGGCGGTCGCGGTGGAAGTGGAGTTCCTGTGCGAGCTGTACTGGCGCACGCTGCAGGCCGGCGAGCCGCACATCCTCACCTCGCAGCAGATGCATGACGTGAAACAGAAGTTCGTCGAATACAAAAAGCGTAATTGAATTAAATGCTCTGTAGGAGCGAGCTTGCTCGCGAATGCTTTTATTGAAGCTCTTTCGCGAAAATGATTCGCGAGCAAGCTCGCTCCTACCCGCCCCTGAGAGAATTTGTGTGTACCGTTAAAGGAAATTAAATGCCCATCAAATCCAAAATCCGCACCGTTCCCCATTACCCGAAACAGGGCATCCAGTTCCGCGACATCACCACGCTGCTCAAAGATCCGGTGGGCTTCCGCGCCACGATAGACGAACTGGCGGAGCGCTACCGCGACATCAAGATCGACAAGATCGCCGGCATTGAAGCGCGCGGCTTCATCTTCGGTGCGGCGCTGGCTTATGCTTTGAACAAAGGCTTCGTGCCGATCCGCAAGAAAGGCAAACTGCCCGGTGCAACCATAGGCCACGATTACGCGCTGGAATACGGCACCGACCGCATCGAAATCCACACCGACGCAATCGACAAGGGCGAAAAGGTACTGCTGGTAGACGATCTGATCGCCACCGGCGGTACCGCCGAAGCCGCCTGTACGCTGATCGCCAAGATGGGCGGCAAGATCGTCGAATGCTGCTTCATCATCGACCTGCCGGACATCGGCGGACGCGCAAGGCTGGAGAAGCACGGACACAAGGTGTTTGCTCTGTGTGAATTCGAGGGTGATTGATTTGAAAGCGATGCGTGGTCCTGATAAAGAAGTATCAATCGCTGGTGATCACTACAGGTATCCAATCGCTGATTTGGTTTACAAGCTTACGCGCTGTAAACGAAATTCAATAAATCCAGATATCCCTTTAAATGTTGAAGTCGATTATTCAATAGCCGTCATATTGTTGCTTGTTCTTATGGTCGAGTCATATCTTGCAAGAATTCGCCACTTTGATAAGAAAACAACAAAAAAGAGAAACGCATTGGACTACTTTTCTAATTTGCAAGGTTGTAAACGCTTGGCTCTAAAATTCAGAGAAGTGCATTTGCTTCGTAATGCCATTGCTCACAATCATGTTTACGAATATGAGCACTATTGGGACTTAACAACAGGTGAGCATCAATTTAGAAATTTTCAGATTGATTATTCATGGCAAGGTGATAGTTCCAATCGAGAATGTGTGAAGCTTTCAAAGCAAGGTGTACCAAAAACCAGACTGCTAGGTCTCAGGATTGTTCCAACCATGATTGGGCGGGAGGAGGTGTTGAAAGTATTTGATACCGTTTATCAGGTTTTATTGCAGCTTCAACGAAAAAGGCATCTAGATTTGGACTTGAGTATTCACTATGTGCCATACAAATCTATAGAAAATGATAAAACTGATCTGAGTTTTTCATTTTGGGATTTAATTGAAGAAATTCGTAAGGTAACTAAATGAAAATCAACGGCACCCCCTATCGCACCATCTGGGCCACCGCCGACAACCAGGCGGTGGAGATCATCGACCAGACCAAGCTGCCGCACATTTTCACCACGCTGCGCTTGGACACGATGCGCGATGCCGAGCGCGCGATACGCGACATGCAGGTGCGCGGTGCACCGCTGATCGGCGTGACCGGGGCGTATGGCGTGGCGCTGTCGATGAAGCATCATGCTTCGGATGCCGCGTTGAAGGCGAGTTGCGACATGTTGCTCAACGCGCGTCCGACGGCGGTGAACCTGCGTTGGGGCATCGAGCGGATGCGCGCGTTCTTGGCACCTTTGCCGGAAAGTGAGCGCGCTGCGGCGGCCTGGCAGGAGGCGGCACGCATCGCCGACGAGGATGTAGAAATCAACGCGAGCATCGGCCGACATGGCAGCGAGATCATTCGCGCACTTCACCAGAAGAAGAAAGCCACGGTGAACATCCTGACCCATTGCAACGCCGGCTGGCTGGCGACGGTGGATTGGGGTACGGCGCTGGCGCCGATCTACAAGGCGTTCGATGCGGGCATCCCTTTGCATGTGTGGGTGGATGAGACCCGGCCGCGCAACCAGGGCGCCAGCCTCACCGCGTGGGAGCTGGGCCAGCACGGCGTGCCGCACACGGTGATCGCGGACAATACCGGCGGGCATCTGATGCAGCACGGCATGGTGGACATGGCCATCGTCGGCACCGACCGCGTCACCGCGCGCGGCGACGTGTGCAACAAGATCGGCACCTACCTGAAGGCGTTGGCCGCATTCGATAACGGCGTGCCGTTCTACGTGGCGCTGCCCAGCCCGACGATAGACTGGACGCTGCAGGACGGCGTGAAGGAGATCCCGATCGAGGAACGTGCGGCGGAGGAGGTGACGCACATCTCCGGACTGTGCGACGACGGGCAGGTGCGCCGCGTGCAGCTCACGCCGCAAGGATCACGCGCCGCGAACTACGGCTTCGACGTGACCCCGGCGCGGCTGGTGACCGGGTTGATCACCGAGTGCGGTGTGGTGATGCAGCCGGATAGTCGGAAGTTGAGTGCGTTGTTGAAACCGGCATAATAAGTTCTAAGGGGGGGCGATATGAGTGATGAGATGGAAACACAACTTAAAATCATTTCGCTGGCCAGGTGCCTGTATGGATTCGGTCTCCATGATTTGAAGCAATTGTTGTCGGTTTCCTACAAAGCGGTGTGGAAAGCGGGGGAGGACATCTTTCAGGAAGGCGATTCTGGGCGGGATATGTACATCCTCTGCGCCGGGAAGGTCTCCATCTGGCGGAAAACTGCCGGGGAAAGAATCGATCTGGCGCACCTTGCTCCCGGAGAAAGTTTTGGCGAGATGGGGCTGGTTGATGTCGGCAAACGGAGTGCGGGGGCGCAAGCGCTGGAGGATACGTTGGCACTGCGCATCAGCTATGGCAGGCTGAGCGAAGCGCCGGAAGCCGCCGCACTTCTTTATAGAAATATCGCGAAGGCGCTGGCCGAAAGGCTGACAATCGCCAACGACATCATCATTTTCCAGACTCAGCATGGCACGAAGCTTTCGCCGCTGGAGGTGACCGGCAAGTATCGCTCTTTGAGATGAGCATGTGATCCGCCTAAAGCGCTGCGTAGTGCTTTAGCGCGTCGGCGTCGGTGATGGTTATCTGCTCCCGGCCCAGTTTCACCCAGCCCTGTTCCGCAAAGTTTTTCAGCAGACGGCTGACCATTTCGCGTGCGCTGCCGAGTTCGTCGGCCAGCGCCTGATGGGTGGAGTGGATCGGGCTGGGTTTACTGGCTAGCAGATTCGCCAAGCGTTGATCGAGCTTCTGGAACGCAACGGCAGAGACCAGCTCCATCAGGTCTGTGAGGCGCTCGGAAAACAGGCCGAAGATGTAATCGCGGAACGGCGCATGTTCGGCCAGCAGGGCGCGGAACGCAGTGGGAGACAGCGCAATCATCTCGACATCCTGTGCAACGATGCCGCGTGCGTGGTAGTTGCTGTGACCGAGCAGGCAGCTGCTGGTGAGGATGCAGCTTTCGCCCGGATTGACGCGGTACAGCTGCAGCTCGCGCCCGCTCGGCGCGGCCTTGATGACGCGGACGCTGCCGGAGAGCAGCAGCGGAAAGCCCTGGCAGGGCTGGTTCTCGTCGAAGATCACCGTGCCTGCGGGGAGTCGCATCAGGTTGGCTGCCGCCATTAATTTCGCCAGCTCTGCGTCAGGCAGTTCTCGCAACATCGGATACTGTTGCAGCAGGCGGGGTTGAGTGGCGTTATCCAGCATCTTTACCCGTGATCGAGAGACCGCGAATGGCCGTCGCGAGTAGGCCAATCTGCAAGGCGCCGCGCAGCGAGTGACGAGACATACCTATTGGGTAGGCGAGGAACGAGCGAGCACGCAACGCAGCAGATTGGTCACGCAGCAGGCCAGTCACGGTCATTCGGGGCGCATCTGCGGGAACAGTATCACATCCCGTATGCTCGCCGCATCCGTCAGCAGCATCACCAGACGGTCTATGCCTATGCCCTGTCCGGCGGTCGGCGGCAGGCCGTATTCCAGCGCGCGCACGTAGTCGTTGTCCTTGAACATCGCCTCTTCGTCGCCGGCATCCTTGGCCGCGACCTGCGCATCGAAGCGCGCGGCCTGGTCTTCCGCATCGTTCAGCTCGGAGAAGCCGTTGGCGATTTCGCGGCCGACGATGAACAGCTCGAAGCGTTCGGTGATGTCGTGGTTCTTGTCGCTGCTGCGCGCCAGCGGCGAGACTTCCACCGGGTAATCGACGATGAAGGTCGGCTCGAACAGCTGGGTCTCGGCCAGCTCCTCGAACAGCGACAGTTGCAGGCCGCCGATGCCGTCTTCAGGCTTGTACTTGGCCTTCAGGTCCTGCAGCTCGGACACGACGAATTCGCGGTCGTTGAGTTGTGCGGTGGTGAACTGCGGGTGGTATTTCTGGATCGCCTGCACCATCGTCAGCCGGTGGAACGGCTTGCCCAGATCCAGTTCCTTGCCCTGATAGCTGATCAGCGTCCTGCCCAATACCTTTTGCGCGACTTCGCGGAACAGGGTTTCGGTGAAGTCCATCAGGTATTTGTAATCGCGATACGCCTCGTAGAATTCCAGCATCGTGAATTCCGGATTGTGGCGCGTCGACAGACCCTCGTTGCGGAAGTTGCGGTTGATCTCGAACACCTTCTCGAAACCGCCTACCACCAGACGCTTCAGGTACAGTTCCGGTGCGATGCGCAGGTACATCTTCATGTCCAGCGCGTTGTGATGGGTCTCGAACGGCTTGGCCGATGCGCCGCCGGGGATGGAGTGCATCATCGGGGTTTCGACTTCCATGTAGCCGTGGCGCACGAAGAAATCGCGGATCGCCTGAATGATCCGGGTGCGTTTCTTGAACACCTCGCGCGCATCTTCGTTGGTGATCAGGTCGAGGTAGCGCTGGCGGTATTTCTGTTCCTGATCGGTCAGGCCGTGGAATTTTTCCGGCAGCGGGCGCAGCGCCTTGGTCAGCAGGCGCACCCGGGTGACACGCACCGACAGCTCGCCGGTCTTGGTCTTGAACAGCACGCCCTGTGCGCCGAGGATGTCGCCCAGATCGTAATGCTTGAAGGCGTTGTGCGCCTCTTCGCCGGTGTCGCCGTTGCTGATGAACAGCTGGATCTTACCGCTCATGTCCTGCACCGTGGCGAAGCTGGCCTTGCCCATCACGCGCTTGAGCATCATGCGTCCGGCCACCGCGACCTTGATCTGCAGGGCTTCCAGCTCATCATGGGTTTTCTCGCTGTACTCGGCATGCAGGTCGCCGCCCAGATGGGTGCGCGCGAAGTCGTTGGGGAAGGCCACGCCGACCTTGCGGATTTCGGCGAGCTTGTGGCGGCGCTCGGCAATAATCTGGTTTTCGTCTTGCGGAAGGGTATGTTCGGTAGTCATAACAATTCTCTGATTAAATGTAGTTTGATCAAACGCCTTGCTTCAGGCTGGCCTCGATGAAGACGTCGAGGTCGCCGTCGAGCACCTTCTGGGTGTTGGCGATTTCAACGTTGGTGCGCAGGTCCTTGATGCGCGAATTGTCGAGCACGTAGCTGCGGATCTGGTGACCCCAGCCGACATCGGACTTGGTGTCTTCCAGCTTTTGCTGTTCGGCCTGACGTTTGCGCAATTCTTCCTCGTACATGCGGGATTTCAGCATGGACATCGCTTCGGCGCGGTTCTTGTGCTGCGAGCGGTCGTTCTGGCATTGCACCACGATGCCGGTGGGGATGTGGGTGATGCGGATCGCCGAATCGGTCTTGTTGATATGCTGGCCGCCCGCGCCGGATGCGCGGAAGGTGTCCACGCGGAGGTCCGCCGGGTTGATGTCGATCTCGATGGAGTCGTCCACCTCGGGATAGACGAACAGGCTGGCGAAGGAGGTGTGGCGACCGCCCGAGGAGTCGAACGGCGACTTGCGCACCAGGCGGTGCACGCCGGTCTCGGTGCGCAGGTGACCGTAGGCGTATTCGCCTTCGACCTTCAGCGAGGCGCTGCGGATGCCGGCCACGTCGCCGTCGGTCTGTTCCAGTACCTCGACCTTGAAGCCCTTGCGTTCGCAGTAGCGGAGATATTGGCGCAGCAGCATTGAGGCCCAGTCGCAAGCCTCGGTGCCGCCAGCGCCGGCCTGGATGTCGATGAAGCAGTTGTTCGGGTCGGCCGGGTTGGAGAACATGCGGCGGAATTCCAGTTCCGCGACGCGCTTCTCGATGTCCTTGACGTCGTCGGCGATACTGAGCAGGCTGTCCTCGTCATCCTCGGCCTTGGCCATCTCGAACAACTCGGCGGCATCGTTGAGGTTCTGCTGGATCTTGCTCAGGCCCAGCACCACGCTTTCCAGCATCTTGCGCTCGCGGCCCAGTTCCTGGGCGCGCTTTGCGTCCTGCCAGATGGCGGGGTCTTCGGAGAGTTCGCAGACTTCGACTAAACGTTCCTGCTTGGTATCGAAGTCAAAGATACCTCCGTAATTCTGTGCTGCGCGCGGTCAGGTCTTGCAGCTGGTTGGCGATGGCGTTGAGTTGTTCGGCTTCCATTTTTAATCTCTATAAATTCGTTGTTCGGGAGCGTCAGATTCTGCAGGAGCGAGCTTGATGTAACTACTAGCCATTCGACTAAGCTGGCAAACCACGCCAGCCGAGTTGCTGGTTATGCTCGCGATTCATCGCAACATCGCGAGCAAGCTCGCTCCTGCATATAGTCTCGCAGAAAGGGCGCGATTATAGCGCAAACAGTCCCGCCAACATCCCGCAAGCGATCGCGCCGAAGCCGATGGCGACCTGCCGGGCAAGCATCCAGCCGCCGATGAACACCACCATGCCGAACTTGAAGGCGAGGTTGGACAGGAAACCGAGCGCGATTGCGGTGACGGTCTGCTGCTCGCTGAGCTGGCCGAGGTTGAACAGGCGCAAGGTGGACAGCGTGATCGCATCCGCGTCGGTCAGCCCGGTTGCCAGCGCCACCGCATACAGGCCCTGGCTGCCGGCGAGATCCACCATCCATGCGGAAACGAGCAGCACCGCGACATACAGCAGGCCGAAACCGATCGCGGTGTGCAGTTCGGCCGGGTTGGTGGTTTCCGGGATATAGAGTTCGGTGGCCTTGTCCATCTTGTGCCAGTTGTACAGCGCGACGACCAGGCCGAACAGCAGGCCGATGGCCAGCACCGGAATCAGGCTGGGCATGATGCCGCGCGCCACGACGGCACTGACCGCCAGCAGGCGTAACGGCAATATCATGCTGGCGATCACGATCACCGAGGCGGCCAGATTTAGCATGGCCTGGTTGCTTTTGCCGTGCTTGGCGTAGATCAGCGTGGTCGCGGTGCTGGAAGTCAGTCCGCCGAATATACCCAGCAGCGGCGCGCCATAGCGTGTTCCGACGACGTGCAGTGCGGCATAGCCCGCGAGGCTGACGCCGGAGATCAGCACGACCATCAGCCAGGCCTGATGCGGATTGAATGCCTCATAGGGACCGTAGTTCTGGTCCGGCAGGATGGGCAGCACGATAAAGGTGAGCACCGCGAACTGCAGCACGGCGACCAGGTCGCGGCGCGTCAGTTTCTGCGAGATGCCGCGCAGTTCGGGTTTGAAGTAGAGCAGCACGGTGATGCCGATTGCCAGCATCACCGCGAGTGTGGACAGGCCGTACCAGACCATCGCCCCCAGCCCGTAACTGAGCAGCAGCGCGATCACCGTGGTGGTGCCGGGATCGTTTTCTTCATCATCGGGGTTGTTCAGATAGGCGGCGACGATCATGCCGGCCACGGCCACCAGTCCGGCGATCAGCAGCCACGGCGCTCCGGTCCGGGTGGAAAGCAGTCCGGTCATCGTGCCGAACAGGGTCACCAGTGCGAAGGTACGCAGCCCGGCCTTGGCCGATTGTTTGCGTTCGCGCTCCAGCCCGATCAGCAGGCCGATGGCGAGGCTGGTGAGGAATTGTGGCAGCGCTTCGATGCCGTTGCTTTGCAGCAGGGTGCTGTCCATGGATTCGCTCCTTGGGGG
>JACPVZ010000020.1 GCA_016197305.1 Nitrosomonadales bacterium
AATTTTTTTTTTGTATAGTCCTGAGACAAAATTTATTTTTTTTGTATAGACTATACAAAAATAAAAATTGTATATAATGGAGCCTCACTCTTTTTTTTTACCTAAATATACCCTGGCCTTTGGCGGCAGGGCGAGCCGCGACTTCCACTGCGGGTTTGTCGGCCAGGGGTTTGCTGGGTTTGTCGATTTTCACGGTCATCCTCTCAATCTTTGGAATGCTTATTTTCCTGTCACGGTGTCCTTATCGGCAGAATTTTGCAAAACATTAGGGTAACCGTGCCGCTTTATAACACAATCACCCGGATCAGGGGGTGACAACGACGACCCCGCTGGATCCGGCGATGCCGCTGATTACCCGGCCGGAGCCGACGCGAACCTGTACGGCCTGGCCGGTACTGGCATTGTTTAACGCGACGCCTTCGCTGCGTATACTGAAGCCGCTGCCCTGCGCGGCCACTTGCACCACCATCCCCTGGGTTACGCTATATGGCAGGCGCAGCATGTCTTCCCGCAACACTTGTCCGGCGCCGATGCCAAAACGCACGACTTTGCCTATTGCAAGTTCCGGGTTGCTCAGGCCGGAGTTGCGACCGATCTCGCTCGTCTGGGTGGTGATGTCGGAGGCTTCTATCGTGTGCCCGGGTGTCAATGGGTGAGTGCTGACCAGCAGGTTGACGCTGATCTTGACTTGCACCGGGACGAAGATAGACCAGCCGTTTTCCTCCTGGCATCTGACGCCCACCGAGGTTTTGCCGACGAACTGGCTGCCAGCCGGAAGGAAGGCTTCCAGGTTCGTGCATGCGGGCAGCACGAGGCGATTGTCAATTTCGCCTATCTGGGTAGTGACCTGGCCCGGCAAGGAGGCGACTTGCTGCCGGACGAAGGCGGTGACGACGGCCTTGATCCGGGCGTGATCCTGTGTTGCCTTCGGTGAGGCTTGCGCAGGGGGGGCTGCAACAACAGATAGCAGCAATAACAGGTTAATCAATAAGCGTTTTTTCACGGGGTGTATTGTGCGGCTTGCGCCTGATTTAGGGAAGGGCTGTATAAAAGGGAATTGAAGGGGAAATTCCCGCCTAATCTGCGGATAGTGCCAAACAGCCCGGGTTTAGGATGCGATCCATCTGAATGGATTACATGGGGCAGGAGGGTGAAATGGTGAATAAGCTGGATGATGCATTGCGCTTTCATCAAGTCGCGCTGAGCTTGCGCGAGTCCCGTCAACAGCTGCTGGCCTCCAATATTGCCAATGCCGACACACCCAACTACAAGGCCAGGGACGTGGATTTTGCCAGTGCCCTGCGCAATGCCTTGTCGGGCACCTCGAGCGCATTGCCGGTGGTTCAGACTTCGCCCAT
>JACPVZ010000043.1 GCA_016197305.1 Nitrosomonadales bacterium
GTCAGTCGCGCATTCTGAACCCGTCGTGCGCATTTCAGGACGCGGCCTCGTGCCGCGTTTTGCGTTAGTGCGTTTTATTTCCCCCGGGCGTTTTATTTCACGGGGTACGCTGCTTTGTGCTTAAATCGCGCCCTGATACACACGCACCGCAAAATCCCCATGGAAAAAGTCAGACTCTCCAAGCGCATGTCCGAGCTCGGCCTGTGCTCACGCCGCGAAGCGGACGGCTATATCGAAAAGGGCTGGGTGGAGGTCGATGGCGAGGTCGTCAGCGAGCTGGGCAGCAAGGTCTTCCCCAACCAGAAGATCACGCTGCGCACTGCGGCACAGAACACCCAGCAGCAGCGCGTGACCATCCTGCTCAACAAGCCGATCGGCTATGTGTCCGGACAGGCCGAACACAATTACAAGCCCGCGATCACCCTGCTGGACGAGTCTACCCATTGGGCTGAAGATGAATCGCCGCTGCGTTTCCACCGCAGCCAGCTGCTGGGGCTGGCTCCGGCGGGACGCCTGGATATCGATTCGCAGGGCTTGCTGGTGCTCACCCAGGATGGCCGCATCGCGAAACGCCTGATCGGCGAGGACTCGACTGTCGACAAGGAATATCTGGTGCGCGTGCAGGGCAAGCTGGATGACAGCGGCCTGGCCCTGCTGAACCAGGGCTTGAAGCTGGACGGCGAATATCTCAAGCCCGCCAAGGTGAGCTGGCAGAACGAGGATCAGCTGCGTTTCTTGTTGCGCGAAGGCAAGAAGCGTCAGATACGCCGGATGTGCGAACTGGTCGGATTGAAGGTGACCGGCCTGAAACGGATACGCATCGGCAAGGTCAAGCTCGGCAAGTTACCGTTAGGCCAGTGGCGTTATCTGGGCGAGCACGAACAGTTCTGATCGCCAGGCAAGCAGGACGGGGCTGTCAGGACTGCTCGGCGACGTCGTCAGTACGCTCGACCAGCATCGAATACAGTCTGCGACTGTCCGCGCGCAGCACGGTGAACTTCAATGCGCCGACCTGCAGCTGGTCGCCGCGCTTGGGCAATTGCCCGGCCGTCTTCAACACCAATCCGCCCACCGTGGAATACTCCTCATCGCTGAATTCGGTGCCGAGCGCCTGGTTGAAATCGTCTATCCCGGTATCCGCCTTGATGCGATAACGCCCTTCGCCATCGGAGATGATATTGTCCTCATCTTCATCGAAGTCGTATTCGTCTTCGATGTCGCCGACGATCTGCTCCAGCACGTCCTCGATCGTGACCATGCCGGACACACCGCCGTACTCATCCACCACCAGCGCGATGTGGTTGCGATTGCTGCGGAAATCGCGCAACAGCACATTGAGCCGCTTTGCCTCCGGCACGAACACCGCCGGCCGCAACATGTCGCGCACGTCCATCTCTTCGCCGGCAAAATAACGCAACAGGTCTTTGGCCAGCAGGATGCCGATGATGTTGTCCTTGTCGCCGTCGATCACCGGGAAACGCGAGTGCGCCGTCTGGATGACATAGGGGATGAATTTTTCGACCGATTCGCTGATGTCGATCACATCCATTTGCGCGCGCGGGATCATGATCTCGCGCACCTTGCGCTCCGAGACCTGCAACACCCCTTCCATCATCGCCAGCGCATCGGCATCCAGCAGATTTCGCTCGTACGCGGAATGCAGCAGCTCTATCAGCTGGTCGCGGTCTTCCGGTTCGCGCATCAGGAATGCGGAAAGCCGCTCGAGCAAACTGGGTTTAATACTTTCGGGGTCGTCCATTTTTCTTGCTTGGGGTCGAATAAGGGTTGGGACGGCGCAATTTTAACATCAGCGCGACTTCCAATGCTTCCATCTGCTCTGCATCGCGATCGTTTTCGTGATCGTAGCCCTGCAAATGCAAGGCGGCGTGTATCACCATGTGCGCGTAATGATCGGACAAAGCCTTGCCCTGCTCCATGGCCTCGCGCTCCACAACTGGCGCGCAGATGATGATATCTCCATACAGCGCACCGGCATCGCCGGATATCAGCCCGGCGTCGTCGTAGATGAAGGTCAGCACATTGGTCGCGTAATCCTTGCCGCGGTAATTCCTGTTCAGCTCGCGCCCCTCGGCCTCATCAACAAAGCGCAGCGTCATGCCTGCATCGCACTGCAAGGCGGCCTGAACCCAGCGTCGCAACTGCGGGCGCGACGGCAGACGCTGCGCCGCACTGGCATATTGCACGCTCAGCGACAATTCATGCCGCTCTGTTTTTTTCATATCGCTCATAGGCCGTCACTATCTTCTGCACCAGCGGGTGGCGCACCACGTCTTCCGCGAGGAATTCGCTGAACGCGATGCCGCGCACATCCTGCAACACCGTGCGCGCCTCGACCAAACCGCTCTTCTGCCCGCGCGCCAGATCGATCTGGGTCACGTCGCCGGTGATCACGGCCTTGCTGCCGAAGCCGATCCGGGTCAGGAACATCTTCATCTGTTCCGGCGTGGTGTTCTGCGCCTCGTCGAGTATCACGAAGGAATGGTTCAGCGTGCGCCCCCGCATATAGGCCAGCGGCGCGATCTCTATCATGCCGCGCTCGAATGCACGGCTGACTTTCTCCAGCCCCATCAGGTCGTACAGCGCGTCATATAACGGCCGCAGATAGGGATCGACTTTCTGCGCCAGATCGCCGGGCAGGAAACCGAGCTTCTCTCCGGCCTCGACCGCGGGGCGCACCAGCACCAGCCGGCGCACGGCTTCACGCTGCAGCGCATCCACCGCACAAGCCACCGCCAGATAGGTCTTGCCGGTGCCTGCCGGACCGATGCCGAACGTGATGTCGTGTTCCTGTATCGCCTGCAGATAGCTGTTCTGGCGCGGCGTGCGGCCGCGTATCTCGGCCTTGCGCGTCATCAGCAACGGCACCGAGTCGCTGCCGGGCTGCGGCTCGGTGCGCCACTTCATCGCCTCGATCAGCCCCAGCTGCAGGCGCTCCAGGGAGATATCGTGTTTCGCTTCGACATAGAAATCCTGCAACACTTGCCGGGCAAGTTGCGCCTGCTCGCCCTCCACGGTGAAATGCTCGCCGCGCCGCGCAATGCTGACCTCCAGCGCAGTCTCGATCTGGCGCAGGTTCTCGTCGAATGGCCCGCACAACCGCGCCAGCCGCTGGTTATCCAAGGGCTCAAGGGCAAATTGCAAGGTGTCCGCCTGAGCGCTCAAGCCGCACCCGCAATCAATTCGCCGCGCAAGGTATGGCGAACCACCCGGGTGATCTTCACCTCGGCGAACCGCCCTATCAGCCCTGCCGAGCCGGGGAAATTCACTACGCGATTGTTGTCGGTGCGCCCGGCCAGCTCATGCGCATCCTTCTTGGACACGTCCTCGATCAACACCCGCTGCACGGTGCCCAGCATCGCCTGCGCGACAGCCTCTTCCTGGGCGTTGATGCGATCCTGCAACATCTTCAAACGCGCCGCCTTGACCTCGTGCGGCGTGTCGTCGCGCAACTCCGCAGCCGGCGTGCCCGGACGCGGGCTGTACAGATAGCTGAAACTGACATCGAAGCCGATCTCGTCGATCAATTTCATCGTCGCCGCGAAATCCTGCTCTGTCTCCCCGGGAAAACCGACGATGAAATCCGAGGTGATGCAGATGTCGGGACGCGCGGCGCGCACCCTGCGTATGATCGATTTGTATTCCAGCACGGTGTGGCCGCGCTTCATCGCCGCCAATATCCGGTCCGACCCGGACTGCACCGGCAGATGCAGATGGCTGACCAGCTTGGGGGTGCTCGCGTACACATCGATCAAGCGCTGCGTCATCTCCTTGGGATGCGAGGTGGTAAAACGCAACCGTTCCACCCCGTCGAGCGCGGCGACCGCCTGCAACAGATAGGCGAAATCCACCGCATCGCCATCCTCGCTGTCGCCGCGATAGGCATTCACGTTCTGCCCGAGCAGCGTGATCTCCTTGACGCCTTGCGCCACCAGCTCGCGCACATCGCGCAGCACATCGTCCAAGGGGCGCGACACCTCTTCACCGCGCGTATAGGGCACCACGCAGAAAGTGCAGTACTTGCTGCAGCCCTCCATGATGGAGACAAAGGCCGAGCCGGAACTGGTTTGCGGATTGGGCAAATGATCGAATTTTTCGATTTCGGGGAAACCGATATCGACCTGCGCACTGCCGCTGTCCTTGCGCGCCTGGATCAACTGCGGCAAACGGTGCAAGGTCTGCGGCCCGAACACCACATCCACATAGGGCGCACGCCTGACGATCGTTTCGCCTTCCTGGCTCGCGACGCATCCGCCCACGCCGATGATCAGGTCGGGATTGGCCAGCTTCAGCGGACGCACCCGCCCGAGATCCGAGAACACCTTTTCCTCGGCCTTCTCGCGTATCGAACAGGTATTGAACAGGATGACATCGGCCTCTTCCGGACTGTCTGTCTGCACCATGCCCTCACGAGCGCCCAACAGGTCAGCCATCTTGCCCGAGTCATACTCATTCATCTGGCAGCCGTAAGTTTTGATATAGAGTTTTTTCGACACGTTGCAATGATACCTAATTTGAACAGCCTGCTAATCTACCTTGAATCGCACACCAGAAACCAGCACAACTTCAGCGCCGGGAAAATTTCCTATCCCGTATTTTATTTACGTGTATTCCCGACAAAATCACTTATATAATAAGTCCCACTTTAGTCAACTATCGGCTGACCAAAGCAACCAAAGGGAGAAAACAGCATGGCTATTATCGCAACCGTAGCAGCAGTATTTACCGCATCACTCGCAGTCGGTTTTTCCATCTGGATGGTGATCCAGCTTTTCAAAAGCAACTAAACGCTCAACCTAGGCTGGTTCTTTAGCCCCCTGACGTTTTTTTACTTCCTGCCTTTTCTAGGCTTTGTCTGCGTTTAAAAGCGCCGGGCGTATTTACCTAGGGAAATTGTTTGCTGTAAAAAAAAATTGTGCTAGGATTCGCCCCATCAGTTTCTAGTAGTTGTGTTCAATCTAGTTCTCTTGGGAGGGAAAAATGGCAATTATCGCAACGATTTGTTCCGTGGGTACCGCATTGGCAGCGCTTCTGTTTTCCTTGTGGCTGGTAAAAGAACTGTTTACAAGCCGCTAAACAAAACAAGCGCCAAACAAAAAACCAGCCTAGGCTGGTTTTTTTATTTGGTGGTGATAGGTGGATTTGAACCACCGACCTCAGCGTTATGAGTGCTGCGCTCTAACCACCTGAGCTATATCACCGCAAAGAGCGCGGCATTCTCCAGATTTAGCCCATCCTTGTCAACCACCCTGTTTCGTTCCGGTGCATGGGATGTTGTTGATCACGCTGCCGGCAAAATCCTTCTGCAATGCGGCAAGCTTGCTGGCGACCGCATTGTCCACTCCCTGCAACACAAAGATCGTCGCCTTGAGCTTGCTGGCGCGCTCGCCTATCTGTGCGCTGCGCACATCCTTGGCACGCAACGCATCCACAAATTTTTGCGCCGCCTCCTGGGTCTTGAATACCCCGAGCGAAATGGCGTTCAGCCACGGCCCCGCATCCGGCACCACGAAAAATTCCTCGACCCCCCTAGCCTTGAGCTGCGCCAATTTCTGGCTGATTGCGGCCTTGTCCTTGAGCGGCGGAATATAGACCCAGTAACCGATGTTGTGTTCTATCTGGCGCTGGCCCAGCTTGTTGCCCAGCTGCATCGCCGAGAGTGCGGTCGTGGCGCGGGTCAGGTCGTTTCCGGAAAAATCACCCCACTCCAGACACACCAGATTATTCGCCTTGGGTTCGGCAGCATTCGATTTTACCGTCGGGGGCGCGGCTTCCGCGATCGTAGCCGTGGCCTGTGGCGCAGACCCCGGCACAGCCCGATCGGGCGAGCCTGACGCAGGGTTCAACAGGCGGATTTTTTCTTCATTCAAAGCCGCCTGCGCCACAGGCTGCGGCCCCTCGGTGAGGGGAAACCCGCCCCAACGCATCACTGCGAAGAAGGTCACATTGACCAGCAGAACTATCCAGAACAAGGCTTTCATCACGTTTTTGTTTCCTGTGCGATTAACCACACCCCCTGCAACACCAAGTTATCTGTCACGCGCAACGGCAGCTTCAGATGCGGCCGCAACAATCCTGCCGCGCCGCCGCTGAGCAATACCGGTGCCGCATCATCACCAAGCAAGGCATACTGCCGCTCTATCGCCCCGCAGCTGGCCTGTATCGACCCGCTGAATATCGCCGCAGCGGTATCCTGCGGAAACGGCTGATAACCGCCTTGGGCCATGCTCAGCTGCGCGGCCGCCTCGCTCAGGCTGCGCTGCATCAATTCCACCCCGGGCAAGATCAGGCCGCCGATAAATTCCCCCTGGCCCGACAACGCATCGACGGTCGTTGCCGTACCGCAATTTACCACCAGACAAGCGCCCCGCACCAGATGCCAGGCCGCAAGCAGCGCAGCCCAGCGATCGCAGCCCAATTGTTCGGGCTGAGTATAACCATTGCTCACGCCGCATTGCACCGAGCGTGCCGTGATGAACCGCGGCTTCCAGCAGCGGGCCTCGCAGCCTGCTCGAATGTGCTGCGCGACCGCTTCGCCTGCCACGTTGCACACCCAAACCTCCTGTATTTCGGGCAAGCCGGCAAAGTATTGCGGCAATTCGTCGGCCTGCCGCGATGGCAACTCATCCACGGCCGGCCACACATCGCCCGACACCCGTGCCAATTTGATACGCGTATTGCCTGCATCGATCAACAGCATCATCGCTGCAACGCCTCGATTTCCCCGGAGTTCACCAGCTGCATGCCCTGCTCCGTTTCCAGACGCAACTCGCCGCGGGCAGTCACCCCGCGCGCCACTCCTTGCACCATAGCACCGTCTCCGATGCGCACACGGACCGGTCGATTCTGGTACAGATGGTGGCGCTCCCATTCCTGCTGCATCGCCGCAAATCCCTCCTGCTCAAACTCCTGCAACACGCCGGCCAACTCCTGCAGCAAACTCGCCAACAGCCGCGCCCGGCTCGGTGGCGACACGCACACATCGGTTACGGCGCTGGCTGCCTGGTCGATCCTGTCTTGCATGCTCATCGGCAGAGCACAGTTCAAACCGATACCTATCACCACGGCGCTGGGGCCCAGCATATCGCCCTGTGCCTCGATCAGCACTCCCGCCAGCTTCCCCTGTTCCGACAAGATGTCGTTCGGCCACTTCAGGTATACACCTTGCGCGCCCCATCTGCGCAAGGCACGTACCACAGCCACACCCACCGCCAGACTCAACCCCGACAGTTTATGTACCGCGCAATCAAAACGCCACAGCAATGAAAACGTCAAGGAACCGCCCAACCCGGAATGCCAGGTGCGCCCCATCCGCCCCCGTCCTGCAGTTTGCAGTTCGACCGCCAGCACACTCCCGCTTGGCGCGCCCAGCGCGGCCCTTTGCAGCAACAGGCTATTGCTGGATGCCGCCTGGGGCAATATCTCGATGGCGAATTTCGCGGCATCCCTGTCCAGACAGGCCAGCACTTCGCCTGCCTGCAGAGGCTGCCACGGCTGGGCGAGCCGGTATCCGCGGCCGCGGATGCGTTGCACCGGCACTCCACAATCAGCCATATTGCCGAGCGCATTGCACACGCTGGCACGCGAAATTCCCAATTGGCTGGCCAGCATTTCGCCAGAATGGAATTCACCATCCGCCAAAAGATGCAGCAATTGCCAGATGCGTGGCCATGCAATGCCTGTCGTCATTGCGGCATTTCGTTTTCCGTGGATGGTGCAATCTCCATAAAACGCACGATCTCCTCACGTTTGTTCATGGCGTCCTGATAACCCAATTCAATCAGCGCACGGCAGTACTTTCCCTCGGACAGCAAATAGCTCACCAGCGTTGTCCCGCTGTGTTGCGCCACCCCTGCCACCCTGAACAACAAACGTATCGTCCAGGGCAATTCATCGATGAATCGTTCGGCAATTTTTTCGATGGGCTGGCTGGGCAGGATGGACAAAATATCGACATGCTGCAGTTTGACCTGTTCGCGCTGCTCCTCGGTCATCACGGCCACCATGCTGTTGATACGCTGCACGCGCTCCAGCGCCTTGCCGGGGTTGATCCGCCTTTGCCTCCGCGTTGACGCCGATCAACAGTATGCGCGTCGCCCCCAGATGCAAAGCCGAACTGATCGGTGCGACCTGGCGTATCGACCCGTCCCCGAAATACTCGCGATTGATCCTGATCGCGGGGAAGAAAAACGGCAAGGCCGCGGATGCAAGCAGATGTCTGTTCTCGATACGTGTCGGCACCCCGACTCGCCGCGCACGCCGCCACGGAACGATCTCCTCGACGCCCTGGTAAAATGCAACGGAATGCCCAGACCCATAGCCCGACGCATTGATGCTCAACGCATACAAAAAACCCGCATCGATGCTCTGCTGGATCATTTCGCAAGGCATGATCTCGTCCAGCAGATCGATCATCGGGGAGTTGTCCAGCAGCGAGATCTGCTTGAGCCTGTTTATTCCCAGCGCGCTTAACAGCAATCCGGCCAGCCATATCACCGCATTGTTGAATACCCCGACGACGTCGGTCCGGTAGACCTGCTCGGCACGAAAGTTCTTCCAGATGTTGTCCAGATAGCGCACGCCCTTGCGGAAGCTCTGCGCGTTGACTGCCAGCGTGGCGGCATTGAGCGCCCCCGCCGAACTGCCGCAAATGACCGGGAAAGGATTGTGAGCGCGCCGCGGCAAAAACTCGGCAATCGCCTTGAGCACCCCGACCTGATAGGCGGCGCGTGCGCCACCGCCGGTCAGGATCAAGCCTATGCGTTTTTCCATCCGGGGATTACCCTACTTCCGCATGCACCGATTCCAAGGCGTCTTTCAGCGTTTCCTCGGGCAGCGCATTCAGCGCTTCCGACAACATCTCCGCAGCCTCGACCACCGATCCCGGCAGGGTGGCGGCGTCGGTATTGGCCACCAGCACCGCCGCCGCCCCTACCACTTTGAGCAGCCTTGCGCGTTCGCTCATCAGCATTTCGATTTCCTTGCTCAACAAGGCGACTTCCTGTTTGTTCATCATACTCTCCTAGTGTGTCTTGACGCCGGCCACGGCCAGCGCGCTCATATTGACAATTCGGCGCACCGTCGCTGTTGAAGTCAGGATATGCACCGACTTGTTCGCCCCCAGCAGGATAGACCCGATGGTGATGCCATCACCCGCGGTAATCTTGAGCAGGTTATACGCGATGTTGGCCGCGTCGAGATTGGGCATGATCAGCAGGTTGGCCTCGCCCTTCAAGCGCGAATCGGGGAATATCTGCATGCGCAGGCTTTCCGACAGGGCTGCATCGCCATGCATCTCGCCTTCCACTTCCAGTTCCGGAGCCCGCCTTTCCAGCAGCTCGCGGGCCGCGCTCATCTTGCGCGCCGAGGCGTTTTCATGGCTGCCGAAATTCGAATGTGACAACAGCGCGACTTTGGGCACCAGGCCAAAACGGCGCACCTCTTCCGCAGCCAGCAGTGTCATCTCGGCGATCTGCTCGGATGTCGGATCCAGGTTCACGTGTGTGTCGCAGATGAACAGCGTATGCCCCGGCAACATCAGAATATTCATCGCCGCATACACATTCGCCCCGGGGTGCTGGCCTATCACCTCGTCGATATAACGCAAGTGGCGCAAGGGTTGCGAAACGGTTCCGCACAGCATCGCATCGGCGGAATTCATCCGCACCAGCATCGACGCGATCAGCGTATTGCGGCGGCGCATCTCGCGCTTGGCGGAATCCAGCGTGACGCCCCTGCGCTGCATCAGGCGGTGATATTCGTTGCAGTAATCGCGATAACGGTGATCGCTTTCCGGATTCACTAATTCAAAATGCTCGCCGGCGCGAATGCGCAGCCCGAGCTTGGCAATCCGCTGCTCGACGACCGCCGGGCGCCCCACCAGGATAGGGTGGGCGATGCCCTCGTCCACCACCGTTTGCACCGCATGCAGCACGCGCAGATCCTCACCTTCCGCATACACCAGCCGTTTCGGGTTCTTCTTCGCGATATCGAACACCGGCTTCATCAGCATGTTCGAGTGATAGATGAATTGCGACAACTGTTCGCGGTAGCCCGCCATGTCGGCGATCGGCCTGCTGGCCACACCGCTGTCCATTGCCGCCTGAGCCACGGCAGGGGCGATGCGCGTGATCAGGCGCGGGTCGAACGGCTTGGGTATCAAATGCTCCGCGCCGAAGCTCAGGCTTTCTTCACCATATACCGCGGCCACCGCATCGGACTGCTCGGCCTCGGCCAGCTCGGCGATCGCATACACTGCCGCGCGCTTCATCTCCTCATTGATCGTCGAGGCGCCGACATCGAGCGCCCCGCGGAAGATGTATGGGAAACACAGCGCGTTGTTCACCTGATTCGGATAATCGGAACGCCCCGTCGCCATGATGGCATCGCTACGCACCGCCCTGACCTGCTCCGGCAGAATCTCCGGCGTCGGATTGGCCAGTGCGAAGATCAGCGGCCGGTCTGCCATCAGCTTGACCATCTCCGGCTTCAGCACCCCGCCTGCCGACAATCCCAGGAACGCGTCCGCACCGGCAATGACTTCGCCCAATGTGCGTGCTGATGTCCCCACCGCGTAGCGCGCCTTGTTGTCGTCCATCTCCTCGGTACGTCCCTTGTAGACGACACCCTTGATGTCGGTGACGACGATGTTCTCCATGCGCACCCCGAGGCTGACCAGCATGTCCAGGCAGGCCAGCGCGGCAGCCCCTGCGCCGCTGACGACCAGCTTGATCCTGGCGATGTCTTTACCTACCACCTTGAGCCCATTCAACAAGGCCGCGCCGACGATGATTGCGGTGCCGTGCTGATCGTCGTGAAACACCGGGATATGCATGCGCTCGCGCAGCTTGCGTTCGATGTAGAAACATTCCGGCGCCTTGATGTCCTCCAGATTGATGCCGCCGAAGGTCGGCTCCAGCGCGGCGATGATATCCACCAGCTTGTCCGGGTCGCGCTCGGCTATCTCCAGATCGAACACGTCGATGCCGGCGAACTTCTTGAACAGCACGCCCTTTCCTTCCATCACCGGCTTGGCTGCCAGCGGGCCGATTGCACCGAGGCCGAGGACGGCCGTGCCATTGCTGATCACAGCCACCAGATTACCGCGTGCCGTCAGCGTGCGCGCCTGCCCCGGATCGCGCACGATCTCCTCACAGGCTGCCGCCACCCCAGGGGAATAGGCCAGTGCCAGGTCGCGTTGGGTAATCATCGGCTTGGTCGCGTTGACCGAAATCTTTCCGGCCGGAGCCTGGCGGTGATATTGCAGCGCGGCCTCGCGCAATTGCTCGTCCATCTTGTACCTCGTAATATGCGAATTGCGCGGCGATTATAGCGCAGCGTCACTGCGGCGCGGCGCGCCTGATGGATTAGTTTGTGCCGAATTTGTCCCGGCCAGCACTGCCGCAATGAACTTTTTTGCTGGATTTTGTCGCCTCTCGCATGCCGGCAATTTGCTAGAATGCGCAACTTTTTCCGGCAAGCACCGTTGATGGAACCGATAACCCTGACTGGCGGAGAACGCGCCGTACTGCTGATACACGGCCTGCAAAGCAGCCCGGCCGAATTACAGCCGCTGGCCAAGCGGCTACATCAGGCCGGATATACGGTGCATCTCCCGCATATACGCGGCTATGGTTTCGAGCACGGTGACGATCCTCGCTCCGTCACCCACTGGCAGGACTGGCACAGCAAGGTGCTGGCCGAATTCCATACCCTCAAGCAAAGGCACCACAGCGTTGCCGTCGGAGGGCTATGCATAGGCGCCGTCCTGTCGCTCAGCATCGCCGCCGAGCTGGGCGACGAAGTCGCCGCGCTGTCGCTGCTATCCACCACCCTGTGGTATGACGGCTGGAGCATGCCCTGGTATCGCTTCATGCGTTACGTCGGCTATTATTCTCCGGCACGCTACCTGTATAAGTGGAGAGAGCGCGAGCCGTTCGGACTGAAAAATGCCCAGCTACGCAAATGGATAGCACGCGAAATGAGCCATAGCGACGCGTCCATGGTGGGCGCTTCCACGCTGAATCTGCCTGCGATTCAGGAAGCCGAGCGGTTAATAAAGTCAGTCAAGACTTCGCTGCACCGCATCTCCGCCCCGGCGCTGATCATTCATGCCGAGGAAGACGATGTGGCCACGCCGCGTAGCGCACGCCATGTGGCAGCTCACATCGGTTCCACAAAAGTGGAAAGCATCTTGCTGCACGACAGCTACCACATGATCACGATCGACAACGAGCGCGAACGGGTCGCCGCGGAAACCATCCGTTTCTTTAATTCGGCCATGCCTGAAGCCAGTTCATAATCGATTTCTGATATAATCCGCACCGGATTAACTCTACAAGCACCAGACATGAGCTCCCTGCAAACCATACAGCGCATGATGGTCGAACAATTCGACCTCAAACTCGAAGACCTCAACCCGGATGCTCAACTGGAAAAGCTGGGGCTGGACTCATTGTCCGTGATCGAATTCATGTTCAATCTTGAAGACGAATTGAAGATCAAGCTGCCCGACGAGCGCGTCGAGCTCAAGACCATAGGCGATGTGGTCGCCCTGCTGGACAAGATCATCGCCGAGCAAAAAGGCTCGGCACAATAATAGCCGCAACATATGGCTAAGCGAGTTGTCATCACCGGACTCGGCATCATCTCCCCGGTCGGCAAAGACCCGGCAGCTTTTTTCAACAACCTGATGGCCGGAAGATCCGGCATCAAACACCTTCGAACCGGTTTCGTCGAGCAGCTCTCCATCCGAATCGGCGCACCGGTGGAAGACTTCGACCCCGCCGCGCACTTCTCCAAGATTCAGCTCACCGGCATCGAACGATTCAGCCAGTTTGCACTGGTGGCTGCCGAGCAGGCCGTTCAGGACGCACAACTGGAATTGAGCCCGTGCGAACTCCAGCGTGCCGGGGTATACATGGGCTCCTGCCTGGGTGGTGCGAGCACCCTCGAAGACGGCTATATCCAGGTACTCCAGCATCCCAGCCCACGGGTCAAGCCGCTCAGCGTGCTGCTCAGCATGAACAATGCGGCAGCCTCGCAGCTATCGATCAAATATCACCTGCAAGGCCCGAACATCACCTATGCCACCGCCTGCTCCTCGTCGGCCATCGCGATCGGCGAGGCCTATCGCCAGATCAAACACGGCTACGCCGAGGTGATGCTGGCCGGCGGCTCGGAAGCCATGCTCACACTCGGCGCGATGAAGGCCTGGGAAGCATTGCACACCCTGGCTCACGAAGACCCCCACGATGCGGGCGCCTCCTGCAAACCGTTCGCCAAGAACCGCAGCGGACTGGTGCTCGGTGAAGGCGCCGCGGTGCTGGTGCTGGAAGAAGCCGAGCGTGCCCTCAGGCGCGGCGCCAGGATTTATGCGGAACTGGCCGGATACGACTGCTCGTCCGATGCCAGCCACATCACCAAACCTGATGCCCGCGGGCAGACCCGCACCATGCTGAATGCCTTGCGCGACGCCGGCCTGCAACCGCAGGACATCCATTACATCAATGCTCACGGCACCGCCACACAGGCCGGAGACATCGAGGAGACGAAAGCGATCAAGCAGGTGTTCGGCACTCACGCTCCCCATGTCCCGGTCAGCTCCACCAAATCCATGCATGGCCACCTGATGGGCGCAACTGGTGCGGTGGAGTTCATGGCCGCCGTGCTGGCACTCCACCACAATGCGGTCCCGCCGACGATCAACCTGCTCGACGCAGATCCCGAGTGCGACCTGGACTATGTCCCCAATCAGGGGCGCCACGGCATCCCGCTCAATGCGGTGATGTCCAATTCATTCGCATTCGGCGGAAGCAACGCGGTATTGATCGCACAGCGCCTCCGCAACCGCTAAACCCCATCTCTCGAATTACTTGCGCCCATTCACGTGGTCGCCGCACCGATGCACAAGTCACACACCGGCTCTGCGCCGCATACCGAAAACCCCGCCATCAAGAATTTCCCAACAGAAGTTTCCCGATACTTGGAAATCCTGTGGTGGTGCTTTATAAAACTTCCCGGCACGACAAGACATTACAAAATTGGCACACTATGTGCATAGTGGGAACAGATAGGCTATTTTAGGAATCGGTCATTCCACGGGCGCTGTGGCTCAGATGATTTTTGAAGGCCGAAAATTACATAAATAAAACTGTGGCTAAATTTTCTTTATACCCGGCCAGTCAATTGAAATCTGATAGTCGAGCAATGCTACGGAAACATAATAATAAAAAAATCTGCTACGCAGTCGGTAGTGCGTTATCGTTTTTTTTATCCATCGCTATTGTCAATGCTACCCCGGTAGCTGCAGATCAAAATCTCGAAAAAAAGCTACGGAAAGCACCCGATCTCAGCCCGGCTTTGGATGACGTCAAATATATGCGCATTGCAGTGCTTGCCGGTGACCAGCTACCTGAGCTTGAAAAACGAAAAAACGAAGTCATACGCACCTACAAAAAATGGACCGCCTTGAAGTCATCCGCTGACGCCGCCGGCAATCCCGCCAGACTCAAGGAAACAGACGATGCCGCACAGGCTTATTCACAAGCCAACCTGTCCTTTGTCAGTCTGCAAAAGGAAATCCTGGTAAAAAGCGGCATCGTCACCGACGATGTGGTTTTATCCGACTTGGTTAATGCACTCAATGCGGTTGCGCCATCCGCTGCGGGCTCCAAAGCCCCCAAGCAGCCTAATCACACACCGAACAAAACCCGCACCGAGACTCCCGGCATGCCCCGCTGATCCCAACCGGCTCTCACCGCCCCTCGCGGCGGGACGTTACCCGCGCATCCCGGCCAGCATTTTTTCCAGCCGTTTCACTGACACAATCACCGGCGTTTTCAGTTCCTGTGCAAACAGCGATACGCGCAACTCCTGCAGCAACCAGGCAAATTCCTCCACTTGCGAATTGGGCTTGCCCTGTTGTGCCTGCCGCAGTTTTTGCCAAGCTTGCAACAGCGGCTGCATCTGCGCCATGCACTGCACATCACGCGCCGGATTACTGCGCAATTTTTCGATGCGCAGACCGATCGCCTTCAGATAGCGCGGCACATGCTGCAATCGCTCATATGGGGTATCGGCGATGAAACGCTTATGCAGCAACCACTCGATCTGGGCGCGCACATCCTGGCCCGCCTGGTTGTGCGCCTTGAGTTGCGGCAGACTCTTTTGCACCGCCTGATATTCGACCAGCACATTGCCCACTAGCCGCGCGATCTCCTGCGCGACCAGCAGCAGGCGGTTCTTGGCCTCTTTGCCTCGCGCGTTGAATTCCGCCTCGTTCGAAGGCAACGGGTCGTTCAGGCAACAACGCTCGAAAGTCATCGCCAGTATCTGCTGCTGCAATTCCTGTTGCGTGCCGCCAAAAGGGGAATTGGGCGTCATGAACAGCATGCCCAGCCGCTGCGCATCGGGCAGGTTCTTTTCCAGATATTTCACCTGTTCCTTCAAAAGCAGCATGAACAAACGGCGCAAACCGCCCCGATGCGCAACACATGCAGCCTCACGGGTGTCGAACGCACGCATCACCACCGCATCGCCTTCATCCACCAAGCCGTTGAACAGTGTGACGCTCTGTCCGGCGCGTTTTACCTCTCTTGTTTCGGCGAAGTTCCCGAATGTCCATGAGGTGTAGCGTTGCTCGGAAGCTGCCTCGCCCTCCTTGCCTTCGGTCGCTGCAACAATCGCCGGTGCTGCACGCGGTGCAATCTCGCTGTGCAGCTGGACAAAGTTACGCGACATGCCCAGCTGCCGGCCATGTTCATCGAGCACGCGGTAATTCATCAGCAGATGGGGCGGCAACTGCTCGATACGGAATGCCTCCAACGGCACATCGACCTGCTTCTGCTCGCGAATGTAGCGCGCCAGTGCAGGCAACAGCGGCGCGTTCGCAGGCTGTATCTCACGGCAGAACGCCGCGGCGAATTCCGGCACCGGCACCAAATGACGGCGCAGCCGTTGTGGCAAGGTCTTGATCAACTGCGTCACCTTCTCCGCAAGCAGGCCCGGTATCAGCCATTCGCAACGCGTCGCACTGACCTGATTGATCAGCGCCAGCGGCACTGTCAGGGTGATGCCGTCATCGTGCTTGCCCGGCGCGAAGTTATAAGCCAGCGCGAAACTGACGCTGCCTATCTTCATCTGCGGCGGGAATTGCTCGGTGGTAATACCCGCGGCCTGGTGGCGCATCAGGTCGTCTTTTTTCAGATAGAGCAGTTTCGCATCGTCGCGCTCGGCCTCTTTGCGCCATGCCTCGAAGCTCGCTCCGTTGTGGACATGCGCGGGAATACGGCTGTCGTAAAAAGAGAAAATCAGTTCTTCATCGACCAGCACATCGGGGCGACGCGCCTTGTGCTCCAGGGCTTCGATGTCGGCGATCAGCTTCTGGTTGTGCGCGAAAAACGGCGCTCGCGCTTCGAACTCGCCACCGGCCAATGCCTGACGGATGAACACCTCGCGCGATTCCGCGGCATTCATCGGGCCGTAATGCACGCGCTTCTTCGCGTTAAGCAACAAGCCGTACAGGGTGCTTCGCTCATAGGCCACCACCTGCGCGGCCTTTTTCTCCCAGTGAGGATCGTAATAATGACGCTTGATCAGATGAGCCCCCACCTCTTCCAGCCACTCCGGTTCTATGCGCGCCACGCAGCGTGCATAGAGCCGGTGTGTCTCGATCAGCTCGCCGGCCATCACCCATTTGGCGCCTTTTTTCGCCAGCACCGAATTCGAGGCGAGCAGGAACTTGATGCCGCGCGCGCCCAGATACTCGTTGCCTTCCACCCCTTTCATGCCGATATTGCCGAGCAGGCCGCACAGCAAGGCTTTGTGGATCTGCTCGTAAGTCGCCGGCTGCTCGTTCCCGCGCATGCCCATCTCGGCGACCTGCGTATGCAACTGCTGATGCAGTTCGCGCCACTCGCGCAAGCGCAGCGGTGACAGGAAACCCCTGCGGCACTCTTCCGACAGCAAGCGGTTGGATTGCTTGTGCGCCATCGCCTGCTCGAACCATGCCCAAATTTTCAGATAGGCCAGAAAATCGGAGCGCTCGTCGGCGAAACGCTTGTGTGCGGCATCCGCCGCCTCCTGCCGTTCCAGCGGCCGATCGCGCGGGTCCTGTACCGACAGTGCGCTGGCGATGATCAGTATCTCGGTCAGGCAGTGATATTGCCGCCCGGCCAGCAACAGCCGCGCGACTTTAGGGTCAAGCGGCAGCCTGGCCAATTCCTGGCCCAGCTTGGTAAGTTGACGCGCCTCGTCAATCGCGCCCAGCTCCCCGAGCAACTGATAACCATCCGCGATCATCCGCGGCGTAGGCGGCTCGATGAACGGGAATTCGCTCACCTCACCCAACTCCAACGCGCTCATGCGCAGGATGACCGTAGCAAGCGACACGCGGAATATTTCCGGATCGGTGAATTCCGGACGCTGCAGAAAATCGTCCTCTTCATACAAGCGGATGCATACGCCGCTCATCACCCGCCCGCACCGGCCGGCACGCTGATTTGCTGCGGCGCGCGAGATTTTTTCGATGTGCAGCTGCTCGACCTTCTGCCGGATGCTGTAGCGATTCACCCGCGCCAAGCCGCAATCGATCACATAGCCGATGTTGGGCACAGTGAGCGACGTCTCCGCGACATTGGTTGCCAGCACCACACGGCGCTGCCCGCCGACCTTGAACACCCGGTCCTGCTCCGCCGCCGACAACCTGGAAAAAAGCGGCAACACCTCGATACCCCCATGACGCATACTTGGGGCATGATGCTTGCGCAACGTTTCGGCGGTGTCGCGTATCTCGCGCTCGCCCGGCAGGAACACCAGCACGTCGCCACGCAATCCGCCCGCCGCCAACTCATCCAGCGCATGACTCACCGCCTGTGGCACATCCTGCGCCTCGCCTTCATCGCTGACCTGTAATGGCCTGTAGCGCATCTCGACCGGATAGCTGCGCCCCGACACTTCGATCACCACCGCGCCGAAATGTTTGGCAAAACGCTCGGCATCCAGCGTCGCAGAAGTGATGATGAGCTTGAGATCGGGACGGCGCGGCAACAACTGTTTGAGATAGCCCAGCAAGAAATCGATGTTCAGGCTGCGCTCGTGCGCCTCGTCGATGATCAGCGTATCGTAATTTTTCAGCAGCGGATCGCTGTGTATCTCGGCCAGCAGAATGCCATCCGTCATCAGCTTGACACTGGTATCGGGCGACACTTTGTCGTGAAAGCGCACCTTGTAACCGACCACACCGCCCAGCTCCGTCTTCAGTTCCACCGCGATGCGTGTCGCCACGGTGCGCGCCGCGACCCGGCGCGGCTGGGTATGACCGATACAACCCAGCACCCCTCGCCCCAAACTCAGACATATCTTCGGCAATTGCGTCGTCTTGCCCGAACCGGTCTCGCCACACACGATCACGACCTGATGCTCACTGATGGCACGCGCCAGATCAGCACGCTTTGCCACCACCGGGAGATCAGCCGGGAATTCGATCTCGGCAAGCGAATCCAGCCGCGCCTTGCGGCGCAGTGCACTCGCTGATAACTGGGCATTCACACGCAAAAGCAGCCTCACTAATGAAAAGGGGGATTAGCTCCATGCTAATCCCCCCGATTGGTGGGTCGTCGCGGACTTGAACCGCGGACCAAAGGATTATGAGTCCTCTGCTCTAACCAACTGAGCTAACGACCCGTAAACGATTAGCCTTCGCTGTCGAGGAAGCTCTTGAGCTTTTCCGAACGCGATGGGTGACGCAGTTTGCGCAGCGCCTTGGCCTCGATCTGGCGAATCCGTTCGCGAGTCACATCGAACTGCTTGCCAACTTCTTCCAGCGTGTGGTCGGTGTTCATCTCGATGCCGAAGCGCATACGCAGCACCTTGGCTTCGCGCTGGGTCAGGCTGTCCAGTATGTCCGCCGTCGCACCGCGCAGGCTCTCGTAGATCGCCGCATCGATAGGCACGGTGGTATTGGAGTCTTCGATGAAGTCGCCCAGGTGGGAATCATCGTCATCGCCCACCGGCGTCTCCATTGAGATTGGCTCCTTGGCGATCTTCAGGATCTTATGGATCTTGTCCTCGGGCATTTCCATCTTGATCGCAAGCGTTGCCACGTCCGGCTCCAGACCGGTTTCCTGCATGATCTGGCGCGAGATGCGGTTCATCTTGTTGATGGTCTCGATCATGTGCACCGGAATACGGATGGTGCGCGCCTGATCGGCGATGGACCGCGTGATTGCCTGGCGTATCCACCAAGTCGCATAGGTCGAGAATTTATAACCGCGACGATCTTCGAACTTGTCCACGGCCTTCATCAGGCCGATGTTGCCTTCCTGGATCAGGTCGAGGAATTGCAGGCCGCGATTGGTGTATTTCTTCGCAATGGAGATCACCAGACGCAGGTTGGCCTCGATCATGTCGCGCTTGGCGCGGCGTGCCTTGGCTTCGCCGTTGGTCATCTGCTTGTTGATTTCCTTCAGGTCCTTGATCGGAATCCCTACGCGACGTTCCAGATCCAGCAGGCGCTGTTGCTGCTCGATGATGGCGTGCTGGTAGCGGGCCAATGTCTCGGAATAAGGCTTCTTCGCCTTGAGCTCCTGCACCACCCAGTCCAGATTATCCTCGTTGCCGGGGAACACCTTAATGAAATGGGGGCGCGGCATCTTGCCCTTGGTCACGCACATCTCCTGGATGCTGCGCTCGCAACGGCGCACTTCCTCAACCAAGGCGCGCATCGTGTCGCACAACGCATCCACCTGCTTGGCGGAAAAGCGGAAACTCATCAGCTCATCTGAAATCCCCGACTGAAACTTGTCGTACTGCTTGCTGCGGTAGCCGTATTTTTCATAGGCCTTGCCCATCTTGGTGAACAGATCGGCAATCACCGAGAAACGCGCCAGCGCATCGGCCTTCAGCTGCGCCAGATTGGCTGCAGCCGCGGCCGCTGTCGCCTCTTCGTCTTCTTCCTCGTCAACGATGTCGGCGCCTTCATCCTCATCCTCTTCGCCGTCTTCGCCTTCATCTGAACCGATGACAGCCTCGTCCTCGGCATCCACGAAGCCATCGATCAGCTCGTCGATGCGCATCTGATCGTTTTCAATCTTCGCGGCCAACACCAGAATTTCGGAGATCGTCGCAGGACAGGCGGAAATTGCCTGGATCATGTGCTTGAGACCTTCCTCGATGCGCTTGGCGATCTCGATTTCTTTTTCGCGGGTGAGCAACTCCACCGTACCCATTTCGCGCATATACATGCGCACCGGGTCGGTGGTGCGGCCAAACTCCGAATCCACGGTAGAAAGTGCCGCTTCGGCTTCCTCGGCAGCATCCTCGTCGGCCACCGCGGGGGCGGCATCGGTCATGATCAGCGTTTCGGCATCCGGCGCAACGTCATACACCAGTATGCCCATGTCATTGATCATGCTCACCACGCCTTCGATCTGCTCGACTTCGAGCATGTCCGGCAGATGGTCATTGATCTCGGCATAGGTAAGATAGCCTCGCTCCTTACCCAGCACGATCAAGGCTTTCAGGCGCGTACGACGCGCCTCGATGTCCTGCTGCTGATCAACCACTGGTTGCTCAGCGAGCGCGGCCTGCTTCTTGTCCTGTTTTTTCTTGTCTTTAGGCTTTGCCATATTCAGATTCCCAAATTGCGCCAATCGTGGTTACATACGCCCCATAAGGCCGCAGAAAAGCGGCGGATTATACCCGATTCCGGCAGATTTTTCCCAACCCTTCCGGAATTTTTCCAACTTCATTAGATGCTTAGCCTTGCACGGTAGTTTTACCGCGCTGCAGCAGCTGCAAGTATTGCTCCCGCTCCGCATTGCTTAACTCGGACAAGCCCTTGGTCTGGAGAGCGCGAAACTGCTGGCGGCGCTGCTCTTCAACCAGTTTGTTCATCAGGCCATCAAACTCCGCGAGCACGTCGAATTGCTCACCCCAGCTCAACATATCCGCCTCGGCCGCCGCCAGTGTCGCCGCGTAGGATGTGCCCTGAAAGGATTGGCTGACCGCTGCACCGCTCATATCAAACCCGTTCTGCCGCAGCAAATCAAGCAACGCGGCGACCGCCTCGGCCTCAGCACCCTGATCGCGCCATTCCGGCGGCATTTGTCGAGCCAGCGCGGGCTGGGCGATCAGGCACTGCAGCAGACGGCGCTGTGCCGAGGGCGGCGTGCGCCCTGCTTTTTGGAAGGCGGGTTTTGACTGCTCGCGCGCAACCGGCCTGACGTCATATAACGCTTCCAGCTCTGCCTGGGATAGGTGGACAAAGGCATCGCCTCTTGGATGCGCTGTTCGAATGCAGCCTTGCCGAATTCACGAATGAAGCTGTCGGGATCATGCTCGACCGGCAAAAACAGGAAGCTGATGCGCTTGCCGTCCTGCAGATAAGGCAAGGCATTCTCCAGCGCGCGCCACGCGGCGCGTTGCCCGGCCTTGTCCCCGTCAAAACAGAACACGACATGCTCACAGAGGCGCAGCAGTTTTTGCACATGGTAGGGCGTGGTCGCGGTGCCCAGCGTCGCCACGGCATATTCGACACCATGCTGCGCCAGCGCCACCACGTCCATGTAGCCCTCGACGACCAGCACCCGCTGCTCGCCACGGATCGCCTTCTGCGCCTGGAACAGGCCATACAGCTCGCGCCCTTTTTCAAACAGCGGCGTTTCCGGAGAGTTCAGGTATTTAGGCTCCCCCTTGTCCAGCACACGCCCGCCAAAACCGATGACCTGCCCGCGCACATTGACGATAGGGAACATGATACGGTCCCGGAAGCGGTCGTAACGCTTGCCCTCATCGCCGCTGATCACCAGGCCGGTCTCGCTCAGCACCTCGCTCTGATAATCGGCAAACACTGCGGCAAGGTTCTGCCACGCATCCGGCGCGTAGCCGATACCGAACTTCGCCGCGATTTCGCCGCTGAGCCCGCGTTTTTTAAGGTAATCGATCGCGCGCGGAGAAATCTTGAGTTGCTCACGGTAGTAACGCGTGGCGGTTTGCATCACTTCGTACAGGTCCGGCGCGGCCTTTTGGTGATGTTCACCGGCCGCAGAACGCTCATGCGGCACTTCCAGATTGACGCTGCGCGCCAACTCTTCGATCGCATCGACATACCCCAGCCCGGCATGCTCCATGACAAAGCCGATTGCCGTGCCATGCGCACCGCAACCGAAACAATGATAAAACTGCTTGGACTGGCTGACTGTAAACGACGGTGACTTTTCGTTGTGGAAGGGACAGCAGGCTACATAATTCGCACCCGCCTTCTTGAGCGGCACATAGCGCTCGACCACGTCGACAATATCGAGACGATTGAGCAGATCCTGAATGAAACTTTTTGGAATCAAGCCATCACCGCCTTTTCATCGCACCCGGCAGGGGGCCGGGGGAATGGTTAACGGGGTATTACCCGGAAAGACTACTTGGAGAGTTGCGTCTTGATCAACGCCGACACTTTACCCATGTCGGCACGGCCGGCCAACTTGGTTTTGAGCACGCCCATCACCTTACCCATATCCTGCGGGCCGGCTGCGCCTGTTACGGCAATTGCCTCGACTATCGCAGCGGTAATTTCGGTTTCGCTGAGCTGCTGCGGCATGTAGGTGGCCAGCACGCTCATTTCAAACTTTTCGACATCCGCCAGTTCTTGGCGGCCAGCCGCTTCGTATTGGCTGATGGAATCGCGGCGCTGCTTGTTCATTTTTTCGATGATGGCAACAACATCCGCGTCAGACAATTCGATGCGTTCGTCCACCTCGCGCTGCTTGATCGCAGCGAGCAAAAGACGGATAGCCCCGAGACGCGCCGCATCCTTGGCGCGCATCGCGGCTTTCATGTCATCGCTGATTTGTTGCTTGAGACTCATACCGACACCGACCGCCGCTCCCAAGCGGGACGCAGCAAATCAGTCCGCCCGTAATTAATAGAGCTTAGGAGGGAGAGTTTGGCTGCGCAGGCGCTTGTAGTGACGCTTCACGGCTGCGGCCAGCTTGCGCTTACGTTCAGCAGTAGGCTTCTCGTAAAACTCGCGCGCGCGCAAATCGGTCAGCAAACCGGTCTTTTCCACGGAACGCTTGAAACGACGCATCGCGACTTCAAACGGCTCATTCTCTTTAACACGTACTGTTGTCATGAACAAACTACCTTTTACCAAAAAATCGAGGGCGCGATTCTAGCAAAACAGGCCGCCCCTCACAACCTGAATTTAAGCAACCGTAATTCGGGCAAATTTGCGCTTGCCGACCTGCGCTACAACCACTGCACCCGCCTCTAGGCGCAGCGCCTTGTCGCTGACTTTATCGCTATCCAGCTTCACTCCGCCCTGCTCGATCATGCGCAACGCCTCCGAAGTGCTGGCAACCAAGCCAGCCTGCTTGAGCAGTTGGGCTATGCCAATACGACCATCCGCACTGGCGACGCTGACTTCCGGCATATCATCCGGCAGCACACCTTGCCTGAAACGCGCTTCGAACTCAGCCAGCGCATCCACGGCAGCCTGCCTGGAGTGAAAACGCCCAACGATTTCCTGGGCCAGCAGCACTTTGATATCACGCGGGTTACGGCCTTGCGCCACCTCTTCGCGCCATTTGGCTATAGTCGCCAGCCCCTCAAAGGACAACAGCTCAAGGTAGCGCCACATCAGCTCGTCGGAAACGGACATCAGCTTGCCGAACATGTCTTGTGGCGTGTCGGTAATACCCACGTAATTGCCCAACGATTTGGACATTTTGTTGACGCCGTCCAAGCCTTCCAGCAACGGCATCGTGAGTACGCACTGCGCGGGCTGGCCAAAGTGCTTTTGCAGCTCACGCCCCATCAGCAGATTGAACTTCTGGTCAGTGCCGCCCAGCTCAATGTCTGCCTTGAGCGCGACGGAGTCATAGCCCTGCACCAACGGATAGATGAATTCGTGGATGGCGATCGGCTGGTTACCCTTATAGCGCTTGGAAAAATCATCCCGTTCCAGCATCTGCGCCACGGTATGAGTCGCCGCCAACCTGATCAGGTCGACCGCACTGAATTTATCCATCCAGGTGGAATTGAACACGATCTCGGTCTTGTCCGGGTCGAGCACCTTGAACACCTGCTCACGGTAACTCTGCGCATTTGCGAGCACCTGCTCACGCGATAACGGCGGGCGTGTGGCGTTCTTGCCGGTTGGATCGCCTATCATGCCAGTGAAATCGCCGATCAGGAACAGCGCGTGATGCCCCAGTTCCTGCAGCTGGCGCATCTTGTTCAGGAGCACGGTGTGACCCAGATGCAGATCCGGCGCAGTAGGATCAAAACCCGCCTTGACCCGCAGCGGACGGCCCTGTACAAGCTTGAGCTTTAACTCGTTTTCGATCAGTAGCTCATCTGCTCCGCGCCTGATCCGGGACAGCGCGTCTGAAAATGTCATGTCAGTCATGTCAGTCATCAATTTCAAATACGGAGGGTGGATATTACCGCTCATTCCGATTTTTCTGCCGCCTGTCGGCCATGGCTTACCATACGGTTTCATCACCCGCCATCCATCAGCCCGATTTTGAGGGGATGGCTATTTCTGGTAGAGTGCGCACCAAATTTAAACATATCCCGTTGCAATACCACGCAACAGTTTTAAGGAGGCGCGCATGTTAACCCAAAACTCGCTCAGCCAAGAACGCAAAATGAAATTGCGCTGGTTCGTCACCCTGTCCACCATGCCCCTGCTGGGCGTGCTGACCGCATTCGGCCTGGTACCGCAAAGCGATCTGGGCCTGACTTCGACCAAGCTGACCATCGAGGAAATCGCTTTACCCAAAGTCGCTGCAAACAGTGCCGCCGTGGCCGCCAGCTTCTGGCGCAACGAACGCATGCAACGCGGCGACACCGTAGCCGAACTATTGCAACGCCTGAATATCCAGGACTCCACCGCAATCGACTACCTGCGCACTGCCGCCGAAGCCGAATCGTTCCGCAAGCTAGGCATAGGCAAAGAAGTACAGGCAGAGACCGATGCGGCTGGCGGCCTGATCTCTTTACGCTATCTGGGTGACAACGGCGCGCAAACCGTCATTGAAAAAAAAGGGGATGGCTATGCCACACGCACCCAGGCTGCACAGCTTGAGAAGCGCCTGTTCGTGCGCACCGGCGAAATCAAGACCAGCCTGTATGCCGCGACCGATGCAGCCGGCATGCCGGAAGCTGCCGCGAACCGCCTGACCGAAATCTTCAGCGGCGACATCGATTTCCATCATGACTTGCGCCGCGGCGACAAATTCACCGTAGTGTACGAGATGACATACAGCAACGGCGAGCTGATCGATGCCGGCCGCATCCAGGCAGCCGAATTCATCAACCAGGGCCATGCCTATCGTGCCGTCTATTTCCAGGGCGACACACCGAACGGCGATTACTACACCCCGGAAGGCAAGAGCGTACGCAAAGCATTCCTGCGTTCGCCGATCGAGTTTTCCCGTGTCAGCTCGGGCTTCAGCAACTCGCGTTTGCATCCCGTATTGAACACTTGGCGTGCACACAAGGGCGTGGATTTTGCCGCCCCGATCGGCACAAAGGTCAAGGTGACTTCGGACGGAGTGGTATCCATGGTCGGCAAGCAGGGCGGGTATGGCAACGTGGTCATGGTTAACCATCAAGGCCGCTTCACGACGGTGTACGGTCATTTGTCCGCCTATGCCAAAGGCCTGCACAAAGGTCAGCGAGTCGCCCAAGGTGAGGTGATCGGCTATGTCGGCATGACCGGACTGGCCAGCGGTCCGCATCTGCACTATGAATTCAGGATTGATGGCCAGCAACGCGACCCGCTGCGTGTTGCGTTGCCAGATGCCCAACCCGTCAGCGCCGCCAACAAAGTTGCCTTCCAGTCTCTGGCCGACAGCTTTGTGGCACGCCTGAACCTGTTGCGCAACACCAACCTCGCCAAAGTCGATTAAGTGGCACGTGCAACGGCCTGAACTCTATATCGGGTTGATGTCGGGCACCAGCTTGGACGGCATCGATGCCGCCCTTGCTGCATTCAACACCCACCAGCCCCGGTTACTTGCCAAGCACTACCTGCCGTTCGACAGCAAGCTGAGGGACACACTGCTGGCGTTGCATCAGCCCAGCCATAACGAATTGCACCTGGCGCAACTTGCCGGCAATCAACTGGCCCAACTGTATGCGCAGAGCATCCCACCGCTGCTCTCCCAGGCAGGGATTACAGCGACGCAAGTCAATGCCATCGGTTGTCACGGACAAACTATCCGGCACTGTCCGGAGCAGGGCTACACCCTGCAGATCGGCAACGCCGCGCTGCTTGCCGAACTGACCGGGATTGCAGTGGTCAGCGATTTTCGCAGCCGCGATGTCGCGGCTGGCGGGCAAGGCGCCCCGCTGGTTCCCGCCTTCCACGACAAAGTGATGCGCCATCCTACACGCCATCGGGTCATCGTAAATATAGGCGGCATCAGCAACCTGACCAACCTGCCGCCACAAGCCGACACCTCGGGTTTCGATTGCGGCCCGGGCAATCTGCTGATGGATGCCTGGTGCAGGCGCCATCTGGGGAAAGCCTACGACGACAACGGCAACTGGGCAGCATCTGGGCAGGTACGACCGGCATTGCTCAACCACATGCTCGCCGAGCCATTCTTCGACATGCCGCCACCCAAGAGCAGCGGACGCGACCTGTTCAACATGACCTGGCTGCAAAGCCTTCTGAATGGCGACGAACGTCCCGAGGATGTCCAGGCGACCTTGCTGGAATTGACCGGCCAGTGCATCGCCCAAGCCATCCAGCAATATTGCGCCGGCGCATCCGAGGTGTATCTGTGCGGAGGCGGAGCCCACAACCAGACCCTGAGCAGCCGCCTGACGAACTTGCTGCCCGGATGCACCGTGCAAAACAGCGACGCTCTCGGCATCGACAGCAACTACTTGGAAGCGACTGCCTTCGCCTGGCTCGCGCAACAGACCCTGCTCGGGCAGCCGGCCAATCTGCCGCTGGTCACCGGCGCAAAACACCCCTGTGTGCTGGGTGCTATCCATCCCGCATGAAAGCAAACGGGGCGCTGAGCGCCCCGTTGAGACTCACAACCGGCCTAGGCTCTATACAGAGAACGACGAACCGCAACCGCAGGTTGTGGTGGCATTCGGATTCTTGATGACGAACTGCGAACCTTCCAGACCTTCCTGGTAATCGATCTCCGCACCGACCAGATACTGGAAACTCATAGGATCGATCAACAGCTGCACACCGTTCTTGTCGAGTACGGTGTCGTCCTCATTCGCCACTTCGTCAAAAGTGAAGCCATATTGAAAACCGGAACAGCCGCCGCCGCTGACAAAGACGCGCAGCTTGAGATCGGAATTGCCTTCTTCGGAGATCAATTCCTTTACCTTGTTGGCCGCGTTGTCGGTAAACAACAACGGGTCTTGCACTTCAGTCATCGCATTCATCATGTTCTCCTTAATAAATTTATTCGGCGCTGCTTAGTTTGAAGGCCACCACCTTATCCTGAGCGGCGACACTGCTATGGATCAGCCTGCCCTCGACAATCGCACCCAGCTGGATTTCCAGCGTCTTGTAATGCACGTCACCGTTGACCTTGGCCTTGCTTTGAAGTTCCAGGTATTCGCTGGCGCTTACCGGGCCGGTAATCGTGCCGTTGACGACCAGATGGGTGACATTCACCTCGCCATCGACTCGCGCATGCTCGCTCAACACCAACGTACTCGGCTTGCCTGGCGCTGCGATGACATTGCCGTTCACATGCCCGTCTATGCGCATGCCGCCGGTAAAATTCAGATCGCCCTCGATCGTGGTTCCAGCCCCAATCAGCGAATCGATGCGATTCTGCGGCTTGCTCGCTTTTTTACTAAACATGACTGACTCCTTGCCTAAGAGAGGTTCACACTCTGCCGCAGCCTGGGCTCGGGTGCGCCCTGTTCAAAAACGCGCACTTGCACGCTTTCCAAATGCACATCCTCCGGCAACCGGATGCTTTGCTCAATGCGCTGATAATACTTGAAACTGAGCTGAAATTGGGCATTTTCTGGCGCCGCCTGAGGGAATACCCGCGTCGCCTTCACACCGTCTTGCACCACCGATGCGATCAGCTGGTAGCTGCCGCTGAACACCTTGGCACGCTGCCCGCTCTGTACCAGCAGCATGCGCACATGATATTCCCCGGGCATCGTGTCCCGCTCCAGCTTCAGGCGATGTAGCGCCAACTCCCCCTCTTTGCCGCGAGTTGCAGTGAGGTTCTGAAAAAATGCCAGATCCTCCTGCAATCGTGCGCTTTCTTCGGCCTGGCTCTTGAGCTGCTTGGCCGCCTCCTGATTGCTGGCCTGCTCGATCTGAATCTGCCGCTCATACTTGGCCACTTGGCTGCTGAGCGACGCATTCTCGTCCGTGAGCCTGGCAACCTGGTCGCGCAATTTGGCCAATTCCTCTTGTGCCTGCCCGCGGTGAAAACCCGCCAATTCCAGCCCGCTGCCATAGGCCCACCATGCCAGCGCCAATGCTCCCAGCACAAAGGGAAACACCAGGCTCCAGCGCAAATACCAGGCGATATGCGGACGCACCGACAATTTCGGCGCCGAAATACCAAAGCTGCGTTTAACGCGCTGCCACATCATCAAGGCAACAACGGGAGGTTGTTGATCGCCGTCGATTCCGGCAGTCCGCACATGATGTTCATGTTTTGCACCGCCTGACCCGCAGCCCCTTTCACCAGATTGTCGATCACCGACAACACCACGACCGTATCACCGCCTTGCGGCCTGTGCACCGCGATACGGCAGCAATTGGCCCCGCGTACCGAACGCGTCTCGGGATGACTGCCGGCAGGCATCACGTCCACACATGGCTCTCCTGCATAACGCTGCTCGAACAACGCCTGCAGATCCACCTCTCGTGTCAGCTTGCCGTACAGCGTGGCATGGATGCCCCGTATCATCGGAGTGAGATGCGGCACGAAGGTCAGCCCGACCGGTTTGCCATGCACCCTGGACAATCCCTGCCTGATCTCCGGCAGATGCCTATGTCCCGGCACGCCATAAGCCTTGAAATTATCCGCAGCCTCGGAGAACAAAGTGGCGATCTCCGCTTTACGCCCGGCCCCGGACACGCCGGACTTCGCATCCGCGATCAAACTGCCCGCTTCAATCACGCCGGCTTCGAGCAGCGGTATGAAACCCAACTGCACTGCGGTCGGATAACACCCCGGATTGGCGACCAAACGCGCCTTTTTGATCTGTTCACGATTCACTTCCGGCAGGCCGTACACCGCCTCGCCCACCAGATCCGGACAGGCGTGCGTCATGCCATACCACTTCTCCCATTCGGCAATATCCTTGATACGGAAATCAGCCGCCAGGTCGATCACCTTCACTCCGGCATCCAGCAATGCCCGTGTCTGCTGCATCGCGATGCCATTCGGGGTGGCAAAAAACACCAGATCGCATTGCGCCAGATGCGCCTGATCCGGATGGGTAAACGGCAAATCCACATAACCGCGCAGACTGGGGAACATCTGACTGACCGGCATACCTGCATCGGCACGTGAAGTAATCACTTGCAACTCAACCTGCGGATGCGCGGCCAACAAGCGCAGCAACTCGACTCCGGTATAGCCAGTTCCACCGACAATTCCGACTTTGATCATCGCATTTTCCCTTAAACAACGCTCCGCATCATACAACAAACGCAGAGGCTAAAGATTCCAGCAGTGCTCCGCCCACCAATGCAAAAGCCGCCCAAGGGCGGCTTTTGCAGCATATCCAAGCACCCTCGCAGGCACCGGACAGTTAACGCTTGGAGAACTGTTTCCTGCGACGTGCTTTGCGCAGACCGACCTTCTTACGTTCCACTTCACGCGCATCGCGAGTCACCAGACCTGCGTGCTTCAATGCCGGTTTGAAATCGGCGTTGTAATCGATCAACGCACGGGTGATGCCATGACGCACCGCACCAGCCTGCCCCGCTTCACCGCCACCGGTCACGTTCACCATGATGTCGAACTTGCCCAGCGTATCGGTCAGAGTCAGCGGCTGGCGCACGATCATGCGACCCGTCTCACGAGAGAAGAACACGTCCACCGGCTTGTCGTTCACGACGATATCGCCCTTGCCTGGCTTGATGAACACACGTGCCACCGCGCTCTTGCGACGACCAGTTCCGTAGTTATAAGTAACGCTCATGATTACGCCCTCAACAAATTAACTGGTTTGGGTTGCTGCGCCTCGTGCGGATGCGCCGGGCCTGCATAGACCTTCATCTTGCGCAACATCGCATAGCCCAACGGCCCTTTTGGCAACATGCCCTTAACCGCTTTTTCCAGCACACGGCTAGGATGACGTGCCTGCAACTTCGCGAAGTTGGTGGTGTACAGGCCGCCCGGATAAGTCGTATGGCGGTGGTACAGCTTGGCTTCGGTCTTGTTACCTGTCACGCGCAGCTTGTCCGCATTGACCACGACGACGAAATCGCCGGTGTCGACGTGCGGTGTGTAGATCGCCTTGTGCTTGCCACGCAAACGCGCAGCGATCTGTGCAGCCAGACGGCCCAGCACTTGATCTGCAGCGTCAACCAGAAGCCAGTCATGCTGGACTTCATGGGCTTTAGCGGAAAATGTTTTCATAGCCACAATTCCTAAAAATTCAATAAGTAAACCTCGAAGGGCGCGCATTCTATTTCAGCCCACCCACCACTGTCAAACGCTATTTCACGTTCCATGCCCGCCTCCGCCCAGACCACACATTTATCACGGGATTTCAGCAACATACCTGAAAGGCGTTAAGATGGAAGCGTTCCCGCCATTTTGAATTTCACCCATGTCCTGGTTCATCACCAATTTCATCGCCGCCTTCCTGTTGCCGCCGCTCAACCTGCTGCTCATATCCGCATTGAGCCTTTTGCTGTGGCATCGCCGCCCCATCCTGGCACGCTGGCTGCTCGCCGCCTCGCTTGCCCTGCTCTGGATCGCATCCACCCCTTTTTTCGCCGAGGGCGGCCTGCATCTGCTGGAGAGGCAGACCGCCGCGCTCGGTGAACTTCCTCCGTCCGCCGACGCGATCGTGATACTCGGCGGCGGCAGCTATATCAATGCGCCCGAATATGCGGGGCAGGACACCGTCAGCGAAGCCACGCTGGTTCGCCTGCGTTATGGTGCGACGCTACAGCGCAAAACCGGCAAACCTATCCTCGTGACTGGCGGCGCCCCGTTGGGCAACAGCCTTTCCGAGGCACAACAAATGCGCAGTGCCCTGGAACAGGATTTTCAAGCGCCGGTGCGCTGGACCGAGGACAGCTCGGACAACACACTGGAGAATGCACGCTACTCGTTCCAGGCGCTGCAAAAGGCCGGCATTCGTAAAATCTATCTGGTCACCCACGCCTGGCACATGCCGCGCTCAGCCGAGACTTTCCGTCGCGTCGGCTTCGAAGTCGTCGAAGCGCCCACGGCATTTACCACACGCCACCGTCTCGACATGCTGGCCTTTCTACCTCGTGCCGAAGCGTTGCGCGACAGCAAAATTTTTGTGCACGAGCTCATCGGACTGGCCTGGTATCGGTTAAGATCATCCATCTCCAACACTTAGCACGCAGGGAGCAACATGAAAGCACGCGTCAAATGGGTCGAGCAGGTTTCGTTTCTGGGCGAGTCTGAAAGTGGTCACGCCGTCTTGATGGATGGCGCCCCGGCAGCGGGAGGACGGAATCTCGGCCCGCGCCCGATGGAAATGCTGCTGCTGGGTGCCGGCGGCTGCACCAGCTTCGACGTGATCAGCATCCTGAAGAAAAGCCGTCAGGCCGTGACCGACTGTTATGTCGAACTGGAAGCCGAACGCGCCGAGACCGACCCCAAGGTGTTCACCAAGATCCACATGCATTTCGTGGTCACAGGTAAAGATATCAAACCGGAAGTGGTCGAAAAGGCCATCAAGCTGTCTGCCGAAAAATACTGCTCTGCCTCCATCATGCTGGGCGCAACCGCCGCAGTGACGCACGATTTTGAGGTGATACAAGAGGCGTAATACCAATCGTAGGGGCGTATGGCAATACGCCCATCGTGGCATACCGGAACGTCAAAGAGGACGTATTGCCATACATCCCTACGTCACACCCAATAGGCAGTGCCGGTCATCACCTTGCTGTTCAGCTGCATCGCAGCCTGCACCGGCTGAGGCAACTCGGCGCCGCCCAGTGAAGTCGCCATATCGGCATGGCTCACCTCATCGGTATACATCTGCGCGACGATGGCCCGGCTCTTTTCATCCTGAGCCGGCAATTTTTCCAAATGACTTTGCAAATGACGACCGACTTGCCGCTCGGTCTCGGCGAGAAAACCGAGGTTCCATTTATCCCCCATCAGCCCGGCGACCGCGCCGATCGCCAGTGACCCTGTGTACCAGAACGGATTCAACAGGCTGAGATGTCCGCCCAGCTCATGCACGCGCCGGGCGGTCCAGGCCAGATGCTCGGTCTCTTCCTGCGCCGCCTGCAGCAGCGTCTTTTGCACCACCGGATCGCGCGCCGTCAGCGCCTGCCCCTGATACAAGGCCTGCGCACAGATCTCGCCGCTGTGATTGACGCGCATCAGCGCCGCGGCACGTTTCTTCTCGGCATCGTCCATCGCGGCTTCAGGCAGGTCGGTGTCAGGATGGGGGCGCGCACTGTGCGCCTGACTGAACAGTGTACGCAGCCCCTTATCGAATTCAATGATCAAACTGTCCAGATTCAACATGACTCTCTCCCGGCTGACGATCAGGCAAACACCTTGGCCAATTCTACACCCGGATCCGTCGCACGCATGAACGCCTCGCCGACCAGGAAGGCATGCACGCCATGGCTGCGCATCAGCTGCACATCCGCGGCGTTGAGGATGCCGCTTTCAGTGACCACGATGCGCCCGTGCGGCATGCGCGGCAACAAGTCCAGCGTGGTTTGCAGACTCACCTCGAAAGTGCGCAGATTGCGGTTGTTTACGCCGATCAAGGGTGTAGTCAACTGCAACGCGGTATCCAGCTCTGCACCGTCATGCACCTCCACCAGCACTGCCATGCCCAGACTGTGCGCCAATGCCTCGAAGGCCTGCATCTGCGCCAGATCCAGCGCGGACGCAATCAACAGGATTGCATCCGCGCCCATCGCCCGCGCCTGATAGATCTGATACTCGTCCACGATGAAATCCTTGCGCAGCACCGGCAAGTCACATGCCCCACGCGCCTGCTGCAGATAGGCGGCGCTGCCCTGAAAGAATTGCTCGTCGGTCAGCACCGACAGGCAGGCCGCACCATGCCGCGCATAACTTTGTGCGATCTCGGCCGGACGGAAATCCGCGCGCAGCACGCCCTTGCTCGGGCTGGCCTTTTTGATCTCGGCGATCACCGCCGCCTGCCCGGCAGCGATCTTGCCCCGTATCGCCCCGACGAAATCACGCGCAGCCACTGCCTGCTCGGCCTCGGCACGGACTGCAGCCAGCGACTTGATTGCTTGTGCAGCAGCCACTTCCTGCGCTTTCACGGCGAGTATTTTGTTGAGTATGTCTGACATCGCTGCATCTGCATTTAAGAAAGGCGCGCATTTTAGCACTTGGGGTAAAATGCGCCTCACCACAAAATACCTGGAACATCATGCACAGCATCAAACAATACATGCAGAGAGTCGGACAGGCGGCACGCTCGGCTGCCAGACTGATGGCGCAGGCAGACACGGCGACCAAGAATCGCGCGCTGGAAGCCATTGCTACAGCCATTCTGGACAATATGGCGCAGCTGATCACCGAAAACGCCAAGGACGTGGCCGCCGCGAAAACACACGACCTGGATGCCGCTTCGGTGGACAGACTCACGCTGACCGAGAAGACCATACGCGGCATGGCCGAGGGACTGCAACAGATCGCCACGCTGCCCGACCTGATCGGCGCGATCAGCGACATGAGCTACCGACCCTCCGGCATCCAGGTCGGCAAGATGCGCGTGCCGCTCGGCGTAATCGGCATCATCTATGAATCTCGCCCCAATGTGACAGCGGATGCCGCCGGGCTGTGCCTGAAATCGGGCAATGCCGCAATCTTGCGCGGCGGATCGGAAGCCCTGCATTCCAATCAGGCCATCGCCGCCTGTGTGCATGCCGGGCTGCGCGCCGCAGGCTTGCCCGAGACTGCGGTACAAGTCGTGAGCACCACCGACCGCGCGGCGGTGGGCGAACTGATCACGATGAAGGAATACGTGGACGTGATCGTGCCGCGCGGCGGCAAGGGCCTGATCGAGCGCATCTCCGCAGAAGCCAGGGTGCCGGTCATCAAGCACCTGCACGGCGTCTGCCATGTATATATCGACGACGAGGCCGACCTCGCGAAAGCCATCCGCATCGCCGACAACGCCAAGACCCATCGTTACGGCGTGTGCAATGCGATGGAGACCCTGCTGGTAAACGCAAACATCGCGGCCAAGGTATTGCCCGAATTGTGCAAGATCTACCTCGACAAGGGCGTGGAACTGCGCGGCGACGAGGTGGCACGCAAGCTGGTCGCGCAGATGAAGGCCGCGACCGAGGAAGACTGGCACACCGAATATCTCGCGCCTATCCTGAGCATCAAGGTGGTCGCCGACCTGGACGAAGCCATCGCGCACATCGCCACCTATGGCTCGCAGCACACCGACAGCATCGTCACCGAGAACTACAGCAAGGCGATGCGCTTCCTGCGCGAAGTGGATTCCAGCAGCGTGATGGTGAATGCCTCGACGCGCTTTGCCGACGGCTTCGAATATGGCTTGGGCGCCGAGATCGGCATTTCCACCGACAAGATCCATGCGCGCGGTCCGGTCGGACTGGAAGGCCTGACGTCGCAGAAGTACATCGTGCTGGGCAGCGGGCAGATTCGTGTTTAGCCATCGACAGATGTGTGTAGGAGCCAGCTTGCTGGCGAAAATAGACATCATGTTCGCCAGCAAGCTGGCTCCTACAATTAAACCCCGTTCAATTTAATCCGCGCGATCTGCGGATCAATGTTTTAACTATTTAGGGAAAATCAATATGAGCCAAACCATCGAAGTCACAGTGCCGGACATCGGCGATTTCAAGGACGTTGCCGTCATCGAAGTGTTTGTCAAAGCCGGTGACTCGGTAGAGGCCGAGCAATCGCTGATCACGTTGGAAACGGACAAGGCCGCGATGGAAGTGCCCAGCCCGGCCGCCGGGATCGTGAAGGCGCTCAAGGTCAAGGTCGGCGACAAGGTCTCGAAGGGCTCGCTGATCCTGCAGCTGGAAAGCAGCGCAGCCGCTGTAGCTCCTGCTGCAAAACCTGCCGCCAGCGCACCCACTTCTCAAGCCGCACCGGCAGTTGCACCGCACGCTGCACCGTCACCCGCGACCAAAGTAACTAAAGGTGATATCCATGCTGAGGTCGTCGTGCTTGGCGCAGGCCCCGGCGGCTATACCGCGGCGTTCCGCGCGGCCGACCTCGGCAAGCAGGTGGTGCTGATCGAGAAGCACGCCAGCCTCGGCGGCGTGTGCCTGAACGTCGGTTGCATCCCGTCCAAGGCACTGCTGCATGTCGCCAAGGTGATCAGCGAAGCGGAAGAAGTCGCGCATCACGGCGTGACATTCGCCAAGCCCAAGATCGACATCGACCAGATCCGCAGCTGGAAAGAAAGCGTGATCGGCAAGCTCACCGGCGGCCTCAGCGCACTGGCCAAACAGCGTAAGGTGCAAGTGGTGCGCGGCACCGCAAAGTTCACTTCGCCGAATAGCATCGCGGTGCAAACCGCCGAGGGCGAGAAAATCGTCAGTTTCGATACTGCGATCATCGCTGCCGGTTCCAGCGTGGCGCGCATCCCCGGCTTCCCTTACGACGATCCGCGCATCATCGACTCCACCGGCGCGCTGCAACTGCAGGACGTGCCCAAGCGCATGCTGATCATCGGCGGCGGCATCATCGGCCTGGAAATGGCCACGGTGTACGACGCACTGGGCAGCAAGATCAGCGTCGTGGAGCTGGCCGACGGCCTGATCCCCGGCGCGGATCGCGACATGGTGCGGCCGCTGCACAAGCGCATCGAGAAGCGTTACGAGGCGATCTACCTGAAGACCAAGGTCAACAAGATCGAAGCGACCAAGCAAGGACTGAAAGTGCATTTCGAAGGCGAACAGGCGCCCGAACCCCAACTCTATGACCGCGTGCTGATGGCGGTCGGCCGCCGCCCCAATGGCCGCGAGATCGGTGCGGAGGCCGCCGGCGTGACGGTCAACGAGCGCGGCTTCATCCCGGTGAACATCCAGATGCGCACCAACGTGCCGCACATTTACGCGATCGGCGACATCGTCGGCGACCCGATGCTGGCGCACAAGGCGGTGCATGAAGGCAAGGTGGCGGCGGAAGTCATCGCCGGGCACCACGCCGCGTTCGAGCCGCTGACCATTCCATCGGTGGCCTACACCGACCCGGAGATCGCATGGATGGGACTGACCGAGACACAGGCCAAGGCGAAAGGCATCGAATACGAGCGCGCCAACTTCCCATGGGCCGCTTCCGGCCGCGCGCTGTCCGTCGGCCGCGAAGAGGGCGCGACCAAGTTGCTGCTCGACCCCAAGACGCGCCGCATCCTGGGTGCGGGCATCGTCGGGGTGAATGCCGGCGAACTGATCGCCGAGGCGGTGCTGGCGCTGGAGATGGGTGCGGACATGGAAGACATCGGCCTGACGATACACCCCCACCCCACCCTGTCGGAGACGCTGGGCTTTGCGGCAGAGATCGCCGAAGGCAGCATCACCGACCTGTACATGCCGAAGAAAAAGTAAGACTCCCTGTGCAGCGCCCCAGCAAGCAAGGACGCTGCACAGGCAACCAAGGAGACCCGTCATGTTCAAACATCATTTCATTCATGGTGTAGCTGCCGTATTTTTGACGCTCTCTTCGGCACAAGCAGTCGCCCTCGATCTGGGCAGCCTGGTCAACAAGGAGCAACTCGACAAGCTGAAGGGCGAGGCCGCAGGCAAGCCGGCCGCTCCAGCGGCAACACCCGCAGCAGTTCCAAGCGGCATCGGACTGGACAAGTTCAGCAACAAGGACCAGATCGGCAGCCTGAAACAGGCGCTGACCCAGGGCGCGGAAACCGCGGTCGCCAATCTCGCCAAGGAGAACGGTTATCTCGGCAATCCCAAAGTGCGCATCCCTCTGCCGGAAAGCCTGCAAAAAGTGGATGGTGCGCTGCGCAAATTCGGCATGGGGAAATATGCCGACGAACTGGTCACCTCGATGAATCATGCCGCCGAAGCCGCGGTGCCGGAGGCGAAGGCGCTTCTGGTCGGCGCAGTCAAGAACATGACGATCGCAGATGCCAAGGGCATCCTCACCGGAAGCGAGGATGCCGCGACGCAATATTTCCGCAAGAACACCGAGGCTGCGCTGTCGGGAAAATTCAAGCCCATCGTCAACAAGTCGATGCAGAAGGTCAAGGTCGCCGAAAAATACGACCAGTTCGCCGGCAAGGGCGTGAAGTTCGGCCTGGTGAACGAACAGGATGCCAAGCTCGACGACTACATCACCCGCAAGGCGATGGACGGTTTGTTCCTGATGATGGCTGAACAGGAAAAAGCGATACGCGCGAACCCGCTGGAAGCGACCGGCAACCTGGCGAAAAAGATCTTCTCGGCGATCAAGTTCTAACGCTCACTTTCGCATGAGCGAGACCGCCAGCCTCTACTCGCTGTTCATCAGCAGCTTCCTCGCGGCCACGCTGTTGCCGGGCGGCTCGGAGGCGGTGCTGTTCGGCGTGCTCAAGGCTTATCCGGAAACGCTGTGGAGCACGCTGATCATCGCCACGATCGGCAACACGCTGGGCGGCATGGTGAGCTTCGGCATGGGCTGGCTGCTGCCGCAGACCCAACAGCTCAAGCACGTGGAGAAACTGCGCCACTACGGGACGCCCGCACTGCTGCTTGCCTGGGTGCCGCTGATCGGCGATGCGCTGTGCCTGACGGCCGGCTGGCTGCGCCTGAACTGGTGGCAGGCGGCGCTGTTCATGGCTCTGGGGAAGTTCTTGCGCTATATGGCGATAGGCGTCGCGATTACCTGAACGAGCATACGGCTTCCCGCCCGGCCGTATTTCAGTGAGAAGAGGATTTGCCCACGTTTGATTTCCAGAATTTGCTCAGCAGCATCCGCCCCCGGGATTTGCTATCGCCGCTTTCCAGCCAATCCGCCTGGGACAGCTGATCGATCACGGTTTTGGAATGACTGGCGCAGGCCATCGACCAATCCGCGAACTCTCTGGAATGTATAGGTGTTTTGGCCAGCTGAATCAAGCCACGGTGGCGACGGTCCTTTTTTATCAGCTCGTAAACTTCGAGCAACCCTGCCTCATCGCCTTCCAGATATTGCATGAACGTGCCATGGCAATACAGCAACAAACCGGTGATGTTTTTTTGTTCGTTCCGTCGCCTGGCCGCAAGCAGGATATGTTCGATATCGCCTTCCGTCATCGGATGCGATGCCGTGCTCAGGTACACGATCGCTGTAAGCTTGTCGGTATTCACGTTTTCAACAATTGCGAATCAACATCTGGTTAGGCTTTCCTGAAATCAGGGGCTCCGGGGGAATGTTCTCCGTCAGGCCGTCACGCTGATATTTGTGCCGATAGTCTGGCCGCTGGTATTGACGGTTGGTCCGATAGCCGCAACTTTGGCCGCGCCGTCGTCGCGGTCGCCGTCGTTCTCGCGCTCGCCACGCACTTCCGGAGCGCTCTGCTGAACGCGGTTCAACTGTGTATAGCTGTTGATTGAAACAGAGCTGACTGCCATGGCTTTCATCCTTCAATTGATTGGGCACTGCTGCGCATTATAGCTGCGTCGCCGGTTTGGCGGGCAAATGCCCCCGTAAGGCAGGCAATCTGCTATAAAGTTGCATCCCATACAAAAATCCTCACCAGTCCGGCAGGCAGGCCGGTGCCCCAAGGGGCTCAACGCATGCCTGGCACGTTGTGCATCGCTCCAACCAGCCCCCTTGAAACAGGATACCCATATCCCAATTTCCGAAAACCAAAGGAGAACCGTCATGACCATGAAGACATCCCCGATTCGCACCCGCCTGCTGCGCAACCTGTTCGCGGCAACGATGGGCATCGTCTCGCTAGGTTTGTTGCTATCGCTGATTCCAAGCGCGGATGGCGCAGATGCAACGCCGCGCCCGATCACGCCACGCGGCGAACTGGCAGCGGATGAACAGGCCACGATCCATCTGTTCGAGAATTCCCGCGACTCGGTGGTCTACATCACCACCCGTGCACAGGTGCAGGACTTCTGGTCGCGCAACATCTTCTCGGTCCCGCGCGGCACCGGATCGGGCTTCATCTGGGACGAAGCCGGCCATGTGGTCACCAACTACCATGTCATCGAGAATGCCAGCGAAGCCACGATCAGGCTGGCCAACGGCAAGGACTACACCGCCAGCCTGGTAGGCGTCAGCCCGACGCACGACATCGCCGTGCTCAAAATAAAAGTTAGCCACAAGAGCTCGCCGCCGCTGCCGATCGGCACCAGCCACGATCTGAAGGTCGGGCAAAAGGTCTATGCGATCGGCAACCCGTTCGGCCTGGACTGGACGCTGACCAATGGCATCGTCTCCGCGCTGGACCGCTCGCTGACCGAAGAAAACGGCGTGACAGTCGAACATCTGATCCAGACCAATGCGGCGATCAACCCGGGCAATTCCGGGGGCCCGCTGCTCGATTCCGCCGGGCGACTGATCGGCATCAACACCGCGATCTACAGTCCGAGCGGCGCCAGTGCCGGCATCGGCTTCGCAGTACCGGTAGACACCGTGAACCGCGTCGTGCCGCAATTGATACGCAACGGCAAATACACACGTGCCGCACTGGGCATCGATATCGACGAGGACCTCAACCGGCGCTTGACCGCGATGCTGGACATCAAGGGTATCGTGATCCTGCGCGTACCCTCCGGTTCATCAGCCGCGGCGGCCGGATTGACCGGGGTCAGCGCCACACGGAATGGCAACATCATACCCGGCGACATCATCACCGCGATCGAAGGAAAACCGGTGGAGAGCGTGAGCAAGCTGATTGCGCGCCTGGATGATTTCGCGGTAGGCGACAAGGTCAGGGTCACCGTGATGCGTCAGGGGAAAAGCCGTGAGGTACAGGTGACGCTACAGGCGGGAGGATGACGCAAAACCTCTAGCGACGCTCACTCGACCGATTCCATCGGCGCCCTGGACAAATGAGTCTGGCCATCCCAAACCTCCAGATGCCAGCCTTGCCCATCGCCACCCGGAAGATCGCAGCGGAACCAGTTCAGCGCACAGTTGGGAATGGCGAAATCGCGCGGGGCATGCAGCGCCCTGCCGGTCGCCTTGCGGTACACGATGTCCAGCACACCCGCATGACAGACCACGGCGATAGTCTGGCCGCTGTGCTGCCTGACCATCCACTCGACCGCCTCGGTCACGCGCTGCGCAAGCCCCAGCAGGCTTTCACCGGTCTCGAAACCGTAGTTCAGATCGCGCCCCTTGTAATGCGCATAGGCCTCGGGATAGCGCTGCGCGGCCTCATCCGCGGTGAGCCCCTGGAATATCCCGAAATGACGTTCGCGCAGTTGCGCTAATTTTATGACCTCAAGACCGCCTCTTGCCGCGACCGCCTGCGCGGTATCGAACGCACGGCTCAGGTCGCTGCTGTAGATCGCGCTGAAATCGTAATGGGCCGAATTGGCCGCCATCGCCTGCGCCTGCGCATGCCCGGTCTCGTTGAGCGGGATGTCGGTCTGGCCCTGGATGCGCCTGGTCGCATTCCAGTCGGTCTCGCCGTGGCGGATGAGGCAGATACGGGTAGACATGGTCGTATCAGATTATCATGGAACTAATTTTTCTGTTGTCAGCCCAATCGGCTCCTTGAAAAAAAGCTCCCAGCGAACCATCATCCATCCCTGACTAAAGGCAATCGAAAAAGATCCCATGCGCCACCTTGTTCTCAAAATCCTATTGATCGGCATGATTTTATTTGGATGCGGCATAACCATTCAAGCAAATGCCGAACTTGCCGAGCCTCAAAACATGCCGAAATCACGCGCTACAACGAACCAGTCTCAAACGACAGTGAAACCCGGCACAACATTTGTCGATTGCGAAAATTGCCCGGAGATGGTCGTTATCCCCGCGGGGGAATTCATGATGGGCTCGAAAAACGCCGAAACCGGACGCCAGGGCAATGAATCACCGGCTCATCAAGTAGGCATAGCAAGGCCATTCGCGCTCGGAAAATTCGAAATCACCCGGAAGCAATTCGCATTATTTGTTAACGAAACCGGGTATACCCTGACCCCAGGATGCTGGGCGATAGAAGGCGGAAAATACACGGATAGCGAGGTGCTGAACTGGCGCGACACCGGCTATCCCCAACAGGATGACCACCCTGCCGCATGCATCAGCTGGAACGACGCAAAAGCCTACACCGAGTGGCTGTCTCAAAAGACCGGCAAGAATTATCGGCTGCCTAGTGAGGCCGAGTGGGAATATGCAGCACGAGGCAATACCACCTCAGCACGTTACTGGGGAGACAATCCGGATCAAGCCTGTGACTATGCAAATGTGATGGACAAGACCGGCAGGACTATTGTCCCCGGCGTGCAGTGGGGACACGACTGTGCAGATGGTTTCGCTTATACCGCCCCAGTGGGCGGCAAGAAACCGAATCCGTTTGGGTTATATGACATGCTGGGAAATGTCTGGGAATGGACAGCAGACCGTTACCACGACAACTACAACGGTGCGCCCGATAACGGCAGCGCTTGGACGAACGGTGGCAAGGATCGCGTGCTTCGTGGCGGCTCCTGGCTAAACAGGGACGCTCATGTTCGCGCCGCCGAACGTAATCCGGATGAGGCGACCGATCACGACAACTTCACCGGCTTTCGTGTCGCCAGAACACTTCCATGACCTGGAGGATCAATAACCTCAGCGCCATAGTAGTGCGCGGCGTCTGGAACAGGACCAACCGTGCCAGAAACAGCCGTCCACAAACACAACAATCCGCTCGCGCCTGAATGTGAAATCCGGTTTGCCTATCAGTTTCTGGTTGCGCCGCCAGCCGGTGATGCCGTGCTCGCGGAAAATTTCGATCAGGCGCAACTCCGTCGCTTTGTTGCCGCGCGAGCGGATCAGCGACATCACTTCGGAACGCTTTTGTTTGCTCCAAATATCGCTCAAAACTTCACCGGCTCAACCATTCACGTATGCCGGTAGCTCGGTCTCTTCGATGAAATTTCTTCATCAAAAAATTCGCGGAAGGTGATGACGTTGGTCTTGCCGCTGTAGCACGTCTCTTTCGATTTTTTCAGGGACTCGGGAACTACCAGATGGATGCCCTGATCGCTCATGTCATCAATTGCAGCCGCAGAGACGCGGTCATCGACGGTTGCCAAGAACAGCGCACAGTTAAATTTTTCCATCGCCACCTGTTTCCAGCGCTCGCGCAGCGTGGTTTTTGCCGAAAGCACCAGCGCTTCCTCGAACGCCCTTTTTTTGGCCCTCAGCACCACAAGGCTGGGCAGCACAAAATCGGGACGGCGACCTCCTGTTACCGCCTGCTCTTCAAAAGCAATCTTGCCATCGCGGAGCAGCCTTGCGATGTGCTGCTCAAACGAGCGGCCTGCGCGTGATTTTCGGTGCTGGCTGGCGCTCAGGAAAGTTGCGTCCAAATCGGGGAAGCCGCGCACAACCGAAGAAACAATATCTGTTCCACCGCTGGTGATAATTCGGATTACCTCGGCAGCGCGGTAGCGCCGCTCCGCGCGCTTATAAAGCGAATACTCGATGTCCCGGCTAATCTTCATGATGGCATCGCCAGGGTTTGGCATTTCGTATGGACTCAAATCGCCGAGCTGTTGTTGCTGTAGAAAAACACGCTGAGCTTCTGCCGCCAATATTTCCGGTGCTGGCATCTTTGAAACAGTGGCTATGAAGGCTGCTAAAGATCCTTTTTTGAGTGCGGCACTCAATTCATCCACCAGTTGTTCGGTTTCATCTTTTTGGATTTGCAGTGCTTCAGCCGGATCAAAGAGCCCGTAGTGGAAGTCGGCTCTCAGGTCAAACATCGCCTCCAGCAGTTCTACCTCCTCGGAAGCCGAGTCAACAATCATGAACCAGTGTTGAATTTCATCGACTGGTTCGCGCAGAATGCCGCCTATCATCAATGATGCAGGTGTAAGCCCGGCAAACTCACCTTTTGGCACACCCGTAAAATGCATCTCCGGGCCCTTGTTCGAGTAATGCTTTAAATTCGATGTCTTGATTTCACCTGTTGCTGGCCAAATATTTTTGAGCTGCGATTCGAAAATATGGGGCTTGTTCGGATTGATGTTTTTGAGTTGTGGAAAGAAACCAGACTCCCGTATGGCATGTGGGATATACACGCCGTTTTGGTGCCCATTCTTGCTGCCGTCAGCCCAGCCACAATCATTTCTGGAAAGCTTTTTAATTAGCAACTGGCGGCTTTTGCCTATCCATTCTTGAATGTCACTCCACTGATTGGCAATTGTCATTTAACGTCCTCGGGTATTTCCGAAAAAGCAAACCATCATGCATCAAGCTGGTTACCGAAAGCCTTCATGAAAATCGGATATGCAGCTTCAATCATTTTTTCGTGCCCCAATTTTTCATCAAGCTTGTTTAGCACGAAGCGCAATTCGTTTACCTCGTCAGTTGAAAACATCCGCTCGCCGCTTGAGATGCAAATAATATCGGCAGGATCATCCTCGGGATGGAAAAGAAGCTTGCTGCATTGCATCTCCGAGAACCACAACAATGCGCCATCAAAAGTTGTGTCGTGAAGTTTCGGAATACGTGACTGTGTGTTCATGATTTCTCCTTTAACGGGTTGCATAACGAAGGGGAGTTTTAGTTTCCAAGATACCAGGTTCCAGCATTGGTTGCATCAACTTTGCTACATGAGCCATAACATCAACAACAACAGAATTTCCAAATTGTTTGTAAGCGCGAGTATCCGACACCGGAATCCTGAACGTGTCGGGATAGCCCATCAGCCGCGCACATTCTCTGGGCGTGAGTCGGCGCGGGTTTTTGCGCGTGCCCTGATACACGAGGATTTCCGAGCCGTCCTTGTAGTAGCGCGCCGATAAAGTGCGGGCAACGTCTGTGGGTTTGACCAAGCCAAAACCGAAGCCGTTGCCCTTGAGGCGGTGCTTCTCGGCATAGTTCTGCAAGTACAGCCAGAGATTGTCGGTGAGGGTGTATTTGTCCTGCACTTTCTTTTTCTTGTGGTCGAAGAATCTTCCCTCGTCCCACTGCAAGACCGACTCGCTGCCGTCGGTGCGGTGCAGGATGTCCTTGAGTGTATGTGCGCCCTTCGGTGGCAGCGGCAGCGCGTCGAAATCGAAGGCGACCGGCTCGCGGAAGCCTGCGATAAGGATACGCTCGCGGTGTTGCGGGACGAAGTGCGCGCCGTCTATGACACGGTAGTGGATGTGGTAGCCGAGGTCGTGGGTCAGGGTGCGGCGGATGACGTCGAAGGTGCGGCCTTTGTCGTGCGAGACGAGGTTCTTGACGTTCTCCAGCAGGAAGGCGCGCGGGCGTTTTGCCTCGATGATGCGCGCCACGTCGAAGAACAGCGTGCCCTGTGTTTCGCAGGCGAAACCGTGCTTCTTGCCCAGCGCGTTTTTCTTCGACACTCCGGCAATCGAAAATGGCTGACAGGGGAAACCGGCCAGCAGCACGTCGTGATCGGGAATGTCGGCGGCATCCACTTGGGTGATGTCTCCGGCGATGGGATGACGGTCGCGGAAATTTTCCGCGTAAGTTTTTTGCGCGTAGCTGTCCCATTCGCTGGTGAACACGCAGCGCCCGCCTATGCCCTCGAACGCCTTGCGAATGCCGCCGATGCCCGCGAACAGGTCGATGAAATCAAATGCGCCTGCGGGACTTTCTTCCCCGAACGGCAGCAGTTGCTGCAGAGCGTGCGCGAGGTAGGCGGGCGGGTTGGTTTGCCGCGCTTCCCATCGGCTGACAGTGCGGACACCTACGCCGAGATGCTTGGCGATGGCGGCTTGAGTATGGTGTTTGCGGGCTTCGGCGAGATAGGCCAGCGCGGCATCTTGGTCGCTGACTAGGGTTAAGGCGGCATTCATGGCGATTTATTGTCCGAAAAAGTATCTGGGAATTTTTGCGGACAGTATGTCATTTTTTATTCCCAGTCAAGATTTGGCTATCTATCACATACCTTACTTACTTCCCCTGCAACATCCGCAAACCCCAGCCCACGCCGAACCCGGTCACGTCGCCCGCCACGCTGCCCAGCCCGCCCTCGCAGCGGCTGGCGGACAGGTCCACATGCAGCCACGGCACGTCGTGTTCGATGAAACGCTTCAGGAAGCGCGCCGCGAGGATGTGGTCGGCTTCACCATCCAGCGTGCATTGCTTGATGTCGGCGACCTTGGAATCCAGCGCGGGCTCGTAGTCATCGTCCATCGGGAAGGCACACAGCCGCTCGCCGCTTTGCTGCCCGGCCGCCACGGCCTGTTGCAGCAATGCATCGCGGTTGCCCAATATCCCTGAATAGCGCGCGCCCAGCGCCACCGCCATGCTGCCGGTGAGGGTGGCGAAGTCGATCAGCAGGTTTGGCTTCTCGCGCGAGGCGAGTGTAAGCGTGTCGGCCAGCACCATGCGGCCTTCGGCATCGGTGTGCATTACTTCGATGGTAGTGCCGTTCAGCGCCTTGACGATGTCGTTCTGCTTGTAGGCTTTCGGGCTGATGTGGTTCTGCGCGATCGCCAGCCAGCAGTCGATATTGACCGGCAGCTTCTGTTGCGTCGCGGCGAGCAGAATGCCGAGCGCGACTGCCGAACCGTTCATGTCCTCGTGCATGCCGTGCATGTAGCGCGCGGGCTTGAGGTTGTGGCCGCCGGTGTCGAAGCAGATGCCCTTGCCGACCAGCGCCACGGTCTGTTTCGCCTTCGGGTGCTTATAGGTCAGATGTACGATCGCGGCATCTTCGTCATGGCTGCCCTGCGCCACCGCGACGAACGCGCCCGCGCCCATCTTGCGCAGCGCCTTCAGGTCGAATTCCCTGAGTTGCCAGCCGTTCTGTTTGGCGAGTTCCTTGACGCGCTTGCGGTACAGGCCGGGCGTGAGCTCATTGGGCGGCTGCACGGTCAGCGTGCGGCACAGCAGATTGCCTTCGGCCTGTGCCTTGAGCGCGTCGAATATTTTCTTGTCGGAACAACCGTACAGCGCGATCTTTTGCAGCGGCTTGCGCTGGTCGGATTTTTTCTTGTGCAGCGGCAGCGGCGCGCCGTTGATCCATGCCGCATATACCGCCGCCTCGGCGGCCTGTTGGCGCTGCGCATCGTCGCCCTGCACGACGATGGTCACGCCGACCGGTTGTTCGTCCAGCAGCAACTGCATCGCCTTGCGCGCCTGGGTCTGCACCGCGAAATTGGTCTTGCCGAAATCCACCATCGCCCAGGCGATCAAGCTGCCGTCGGCGGCATTGGCGGCAACCGGCGTGTTGGCGAATTCCTCCACCTTGATGTCGCGGCGCTTAAGCACGGCGGCAAGCAGGTCGCGGTGCGGGATATCCCTGGGCAGTGCCTTGCTCTTCGGCACCAGCACCAGCAGGTGGGATGCCTTCGGGGCTGATTTCTGTGTCTGCGGCAGGGTCGGTGTGGCGATCAATTGTGCTAGCATTACGTCCTCGGAAGTCACTCAATGCCGCGATTATACGGGCAATCAACACCAGAAATTATGCGAGCTTATTTAGACCTGATGCAGCACGTGCTGGAACACGGCACCAAGAAATCCGACCGCACCGGCACCGGCACGACCAGCGTATTCGGCTATCAGATGCGCTTCAACCTGGCCGAAGGATTCCCGCTGGTGACCACCAAGAAGTGCCACATGAAATCCATCATTCACGAGCTGCTGTGGTTCCTGCAGGGTGACACCAACATCAAGTATCTGAAGGACAACGGCGTCAAGATCTGGGACGAGTGGGCGGACGCAAACGGCAACCTCGGTCCGGTGTACGGCAAACAGTGGCGCTCCTGGGCTGCGCCCGATGGCCGGGTGATCGACCAGATCTCCGAAGTCGTCGCGCAGATCAAAAAGAACCCGGACTCGCGCCGCCTGATCGTGTCGGCGTGGAACGTCGGCGAGCTCGACAAGATGGCGCTAGCGCCCTGCCATGCGTTCTTCCAGTTCTACGTCGCCGACGGCAAGCTGTCCTGCCAGCTCTACCAGCGCAGCGCCGACATCTTTCTCGGCGTGCCGTTCAATATCGCGTCCTACGCGCTGTTGACGCTGATGATCGCGCAGGTCTGCGACCTGCAGCCGGGCGATTTCGTGCACACCTTCGGCGATGCGCATCTGTACTCGAACCACATGGAACAGACCCGCGAGCAGCTGTCGCGTGAGCCGCGTCCGCTGCCGACGATGAAAATCAATCCGGCGGTGAAAGACCTCTTCGCGTTCAAGTATGAAGACTTCACGCTGGAAGGCTATGACCCGCATCCGGTGATCAAGGCGCCGGTGGCCGTATGACCACGATCTCCATCATCGTCGCGATGTCGAAAAATCGCACCATCGGCGTGAACAACACCCTGCCCTGGCATATCCCCGCCGACCTGCAGCGCTTCAAACAGCTGACGATGGGGCAGCACATCATCATGGGGCGCAAGACCGACTATTCGATCGGCAAGCCGTTGCCGGGGCGCACCAGCGTGGTCGTGTCGCGCGACCGTGCGTTGAGATTGGCCGGGTGCACCGTCGTGCATTCGTTGCCGTTGGCGATTGCAGCCTGTGCGCGTGATCTGCAGACTTTCGTGATCGGCGGCGCGGACATCTATGCCCAGACGCTGGATCTGGCCGAGACGCTGTATGTCACCGAAATTCAAAAGGACGTAATCGGGGACGCGGCGTTCCCGGAGATCGACACTTCCGCATGGCAGGAGGTATCGCGCGAGATACATTATCAAGAGATGCCCGAAGCGCTGGAATACCACTTCGTCACCTATCGCCGCAAATAACGTCCGCCGATGAAATATCTCAAGTCGGAATTCCCCATTGCGATCGCGCTGATCGTGCTCGCGCTCGGTTTCGTGCTCGAACACAGTGCTGCCGAACATGGCGGCATGATGCTGTGGGGACTGTTGCTGATTATCCTCGCCGCGATCATCGGTGTCGCGTTCCGCATCGCCCATCATGCCGAAGTGCTGGCCATGCGCTTCGGCGAGCCCTATGGCACACTGATCCTCACACTCGCGGCGGTTTCGGTGGAGGTGGTGATCCTGGTGGTGGTGCTGATGGGCGAACCGAACCCGACACTGGCGCGCGACACGGTGTTCGCCGCGGTGATGTTCGACATCAACGGAATCCTCGGCCTGGCCGCCATCGTCGGCGGACTGAAACACGGCAGCAGCAAGTACAACGTGGATTCGGCCAACTCTTTCATCGCGATGCTGCTGGTCGCGATCGGCATCGGCATGTTCATTCCGGATTTCGTGCCGGAAGCGCAATGGCAGATCTACTCGGTCTTTTCCATCGGCATCATGGCGATCATGTATCTGGCCTTCCTGCGCTTGCAGACGGTGGAGCACCGCAAGTTTTTCGAGTATTCCGCCGAGACCGACGAAGAAGCGCACGATGCGGCGCATAGCCCGAATGCGCTGCACGTCGGAGCGATGCTGGGCGCAATCGTGCTGGTCGGACTACTCTCGGAGGTGCTGTCGGTGCTGCTGGACGCCGGGCTCTCCGGCAGCAGCCTGCCGAAAGCGATTCCCGCCGTGCTGGTGGCGCTGATCTCCGCCAGCCCGGAGATTCTCACCGCACTCCGGGCCGCACAACAGGACCGCATGCAAACCACGGTGAACATCGCGCTGGGCGCCTCATTGGCCACCGTGCTGCTGACGCTGCCGGTGATCGAAACGATTGCACTGTTCAGCGGTGATCGCATCGAGATGGCGCTGACCCCGCTGCAAGCCGGGATGTTATTGCTCACCTTCATGACGGTGATGAACAACCTGCACGACGGCGAGACCAATGCCATCGAAGGCATCAGCCACTTCGCGTTGTTCGCAGCGTTTATCGCGCTGGTGACGATGGGGCTGATTTAGAGCGCAAGTCATGCGGCGCGGCACAACGGGTGCCGGACCGCCGCTTCATGCAAGCCGCCCGGAAATCACACGCGGCAATCCCGCCCGATTATCAGGCGCTCCTGACAAAGCCGCTCTTGCCACCTTTCGAGCCAGCCGGGCACGTCCTCGGCAGGCATCGGCTCCGCGATGAAACTGCCCTGAGCAAAATCACAGCCTGTCAGGCGCAACATGTCCCAGTCCGCAATATCTTCGACACCCACTGCGGCGACTTGCAGCTTCAGCTGCCTGGCGACAGCCAGATTTGCGTCAAATTTCGCCTTCACCCTGGTATCGGTCGAAAGGCCGTGCACCAGACTCCTGTCGACCTTCAGCTCATCGACGGGCAGGCCGGTCAATTGCATCAGTGAAGAATAGCCGGTGCCGAACTCGTCGATCGACAGCCTGAAACGCTTCAAGTGCAATCGCGTCAGCGTTTCCAGCGGCGCGCGCAGATCGTGCATCGGCAGCCAGCCTTCCGCCACCTCCAGCATCACGTTCTGCGGATCCATGCCGGATGCAGCGGTGAGCCTGCCCACCGTATCGGCGAATTCCAGTGAATCCAGGTTGTGCACCGAAACGTTGACCGCCAGCTGCAGCGCCAGCCCCTTGTCCGCCCAGGATTTGGCATGAGACAGCGCGTTTTCCAGCACCACGTCCGTCAGGTCGTGTATCAGCCCGAATGATTCGGCCACGCCGAGAAACTTGCGGGGATACACCATGCCATCCTGGGGATTATGCCAGCGCGCCAGCGATTCCATCCCCACCACTTCACCGCTGGACAGCGACACCTTGGGCTGGTAGTAATTGATCAGTTCGCCGTTGGCGATCGCGGCACGCAACTCGTCTGCACTATGAGCCTCCTTGCTGGATCGCTGGCTGCTCTGGCGCGACAACGGGAATTTCTTCAGCAGCTCTGCCAGGCCTTCCGCAGTCACCGGTTTACGCAGCCTTCCCAGCACCGGGATTTTATGCGCACGCACCAATCTTTCGCTGGCCAGCAGCAACTGTTCATCCTCGCCGCTCATCAGAATCAGGCTGCCGGCATAGCGGTGTTCGACCAAGTGGCGAACAAACTCCACGCCATCCATGCCGGGCATGTTCAAATCCAGCAGGATCAGCTCGGGACGCTCTCTTGGATTGTCGACCAGTTCCAGTGCCGCACGTCCGTTGTCGCGCGTCACGACGGATGTACCCCCCTCCCGTTCCAGCAGATGCTGAACCAGGTTGAGGATGAAGGTGTCATCATCCAGCACCAGTATTCTATTTTTGAATGCGTTCATATTGAACCTACCCCCACCTTGGCCAATGCAGGTGTTAACCCGCATCGATTGTACCTCTAAAGCGGCTCCGGCAATCCGCAACAGCAAGCCTAATAGTTTTCGATGCGCTGTTTGACGCTGGAAAACTCCTGCTCGAATTTCGGCAACAGCTCGGCCAGCGCCTGGCCATCCCCGGCCTTGCCAGCCTGCTCGATGGCCGCGCACAAATCCCCCAGCGGCATGGCCCCGACCGAACGTGCCGAAGACTTGAGCTTATGCGCAATGGCGCCCACCTCGGCGGTATTGCCCGCAGCACAGGCATTGCGCAGCGCTGCCGCGATCCTGACGGCACTGCCGTGAAAATCCGTAAGGAAGCGGCGGATCAGCACGGCATCATCCCCCACCAGCCGCTTGAGCACGCTCACATCGAGATGCATCGGATAGGACGATACCGGCATCGTCGTTACGGCGGCCATCCTGCCTTTGCTGGCCGCATCGGGCAGCCATTTCTCCAGGATCGCTTTCAGGCTGAACAATTGCACCGGCTTGGTCAGGTAGTCGTCCATCCCCACTGCGCGACAGTGATCCTCCTCGCCCTTGATCACGTTCGCAGTAAAAGCGATGATCGGAATCCGGCCATGCCCGTTCTCGCTGGTACGTATCGCCGCGGTCAATTCATAACCATCCATCTCGGGCATATGCAGATCGGCAAGCAGCAGATTGTAATCGCCGCTCTGCCACAGCTTCAGCGCCTCTCGTCCATTGTCGGCAATATCGGCGGTATAGCCGAGCGACATCAGCTGCCGTGCGATGACTTTCCGGTTGATATCGTTGTCTTCGGCTACCAGAACCAGGCTGTGTTGACGGCGCGCCTCTTCCCTGGACAGCAACGGCAAGGTGATTCCATCCTCCTGCGGCATCTCCACAACATCCTGCAGCGCAAAACCCGCGGCCTGCGCCACCGCATCCAGGAAGGCCTGGCGGTTCATCACCTCGGCATCCAGCTCGACCAAATCCGGCGTGACGCGCTTTTCGCCATAATGCCGGTTGTGCTTGATCACCACGAAGCGCAGCTCCAGGTTTGGCCTGTCCTGGGATGCCATACGCAGCTCGTCGACAGGAGGCGGCGCACCCGCGGCATCGATCACAATGACGCACAAGCCGGGCGGGTGATGTTCTATCCATGCACGCGCAGCCGCCGAACTCCTGGCTCGCTCCACCAGGACGCTCGCTCGTTTGAGATAGACGGCGAGATCTTCAGCCAGCCCCTCGCCCAACACCAGGCAAGACAATCCGGCCAACCTCGATGGCGCTTCCGGCACATCGGGTTGCCCTTGCAACCTTGTAAACGGCAAATGCACGCTGAACAACGCCCCCTCGCCGGGAGCGCTCTGCAGCGTGATCTGGCCGCCCATCATACCGGCCAACTGCCGTGAAATCGCCAGGCCCAGCCCGGTCCCGCCAAAATCCCTAGTCGCGCCAGAGTCCGCCTGGGTAAACGGAGTGAACAGCTTTTTCTGGGTCGCCTCGTCTATGCCGATACCATTATCGAGCACGCGAAACTCCAGCGTGACCTGCTGTCCATCATCGGCGACCAGCAGGCTGCGCACCGACACCTTGCCCTGATACAGCATGCCGCCGGAAAACTTGATCGCATTATTGGTCAGATTGATCAGTATCTGGCGCAACCGGCCCGCATCGCCCAGCAGCAGCGCAGGGATCGCGGGATCGGTGAACAGCGTCAACTCCACGCCCCTCCTGACCGCCAGGGCATCCAGCGTCCGGCACACCTCTTCGACGGTCCCGGCAACCGACATGGCCTCATTCTCGACCTGCAGCTTGCCCGCCTCGATCTTGGAGAAGTCGAGGATATCGTTGATCACGCCCAGCAGGGAAAAAGCCGAATCATGTATGACACGCACCATCTCCGTCTGAGTACGGTTCAGGTTGCTCTGCTGCAACAGCTCGGTCATGCCGATCACGCCGTTCATCGGTGTGCGTATCTCATGGCTCACGGTGGCGAGGAATGCCGATTTTGCCTGGTTGGCGCGCTCTGCATCGTGGCGGCTCTGCTCCAGGTCTGCGGTGCGCATCGCCACTTTCTGCTCAAGCTGCTCATTGAGCTGACGCAATGACTCTTCGATCTGCTTGCGCTCGGTGATATCCGTGATAAACCCGTGCCACAGCACCGATCCGTCGGCTTCGCGTTGCGGCAACGCATTGCCGAACAGCCAGAGGACTTTGCCATCATTGAACCTGATTCTGGCCTCATGGTGCCACGGCGACAGGTCGCGTGCCGACACCCTGATGGACTCCAGCGTCGCAGGCAAATCCTCGGGAAGCACCAGCGCAAACACCGGTGCGGCATCCTCGCGCACCTGTTCCGGGCTGACCCTGAAGATTTCGTGGATTGCATCGCTGGCGAACGGGAAACAGAAGCCGCCATCGGGACGCATGCGGAACTGATAGACCATACCCGGCACACGGCTGGCGATTTTCTGCAACCGCTCCAATGCCTCCTGCCAGTTGATCTCCGCTTCCTTGCGCGCAGTGACATCCTGCGCCGTACCGGTCATGCGCACGACTTTTCCGGCGTCATCAAAGATCACTTCGCCGCAACTATGCACATGGCGCACCGTGCCATCCGGCCACACTACACGATGCTCGAAGTCATATGACTGTCCCTTGAGCATCGCATGCTGGAGGATACTTTCCACCTTGGCCAGGTCGTCTGGGTGTATCCCTTTGCGGAAAAGCGCATAGCTGGGCGTGACGCTTTGCGGCTCCAGACCCCAGATACGGAAGTACTCATCGGACCAGAGCAATTTCGCCGACTGCGCGCTCCAGACCGAACTGCCCAGATGGGCGACCTGCTGCGCCTGCCGCAAACGCTCTTCGCTCTGCCCCAGCACCCGTTCGCGATTCACCGCCTCGATGCGCAGCTGGATGATCTCGTTAAAACTGGCGCCCACGCGCGCAGCATTCGCGACAATGGCGAACATATACAGCAAGCCCATCGTGCCCATGGCCAGTGGAATGGCTCCGCCTTCCGCCCAGAAACAGACGATCAGCGGCAGCAGCGTCGGCACGATAAAACCACGCGTGGAAATCCGGTCCACACCCAAGGAGGTGATGGCCCCCGAACTTAACCCGGCGAGCACAAAGGCAAGGAACACCTGATGCGGCACATCGCCGGACGGGAACAGCATCACCGTGCCTGCCCCCCAGGCGATCCCGGTTGCGATGGCGACCATACGGAAGCGCCGCATCCAGTGCCACGAGGAGTTCTTGGCATCCTGTCCGCCGCGCCGCCAGGCCAGCAGCAACAGCGTTCTGACCGACAACACCGAGCCGATCAGCAGCCCCCACAGCAGCAATTTATCCTGCGCGATGACGGATGCCTGCACGACGCCCAGCATCAGCGCCAGCAGCGCGTTGATGACGATCGCGGCAGGCAGACTGGCATATAACAACCTGGTCTGTTCCGCCAGCAATGCCTGTTCCTGCACCGCGCTGTCACCGAGACGTTGTCGTCGCATCCCCATCATCCAGCGGATCTAGATATCACCAGAACTACAGGCAAGCACATCGTTACCGACGCACAGGATCAGCGCACGCAATCCACGAAGTAGCGTTTCTCTCCATCGATCTCTTCGGCCACCAGCCCGTGGATATCGGTCTCGAAACCGGGCAGCTTCTGGTTGAAGTCACGCGCAAACCTGAGGTAATCGACGATGGTCTTGTTGAATATCTCGCCGGGAATCAGCAGCGGGATCCCCGGCGGATAGGGCGTCAGCAGCACCGCGGTGATACGCCCTTCCAGCTGGTCGATCTCGACACGCTCGATCTCGTCATGCGCCATCCTGGCGAACGCATCGGAAGGCTTCATCGCCGGCTGCATGTCCGACAGATACATCTCGGTGGTCATGCGCGCGACGTTGTGTGTCTTGTAGGCATCGTGGATCTGCTGGCACAGATCGCGCAGGCCGACGCGTTCGTATTGCGGGAATCTCGCCGCGAACTCGGGCAGGATGCGCCAGATCGGCTGATTCTTGTCGTAATCGTCCTTGAACTGCTGCAATGCGGTCAGCAGCGTGTTCCAGCGCCCCTTGGTGATGCCGATCGTGAACATGATGAAGAACGAGTACAGCCCACATTTCTCGACAATCACGCCGTGCTCGGACAGGTATTTGGTCACCATGGACGCGGGGATGCCGCCCTCCGCGAAATCGCCGTCCACATCCAGCCCCGGCGTGATGATGGTCGCCTTGATCGGGTCGAGCATGTTGAAGCCCTCGGCCAGCGCGCCAAAGCCGTGCCACTTGTCGGAAGCCTTGAGCACCCAGTCCTCGCGCGAACCGACGCCCTCTTCGGCGAGGTCGTCCGGCCCCCACACCTTGAACCACCAGTCCATGCCGAACTCTTCGTCCACCTTGCGCATCGCGCGGCGGAAATCCAGCGCTTCGGCGATCGACTCCTCGACCAGGGCGGTGCCGCCCGGCGGCTCCATCATCGCCGCCGCCACGTCGCACGAGGCGATGATCGCGTACTGCGGGCTGGTCGAGGTGTGCATCAGGTAGGCTTCGTTGAAAATGTGCTTGTTCAGCTTGCGGCTCTCCGATTCGCGCACCAGGATCTGCGATGCCTGCGACAAGCCCGCCAGCAGCTTGTGGGTGGACTGCGTCGCGAAGATCATCGACTCCTTGGCGCGCGGCCGGTATTTCCCGATCGCATGCATGTCCTTGTAGAACTCGTGGAACGCCGCATGCGGCAGCCACGCCTCGTCGAAATGCAGCGTGTCGATATGCCCGTCCAGCATCTGCTTCAGCATCTCGACGTTGTACACCACGCCATCGTAAGTGCTCTGCGTGATGGTCAGGATGCGCGGCTTCTTGGTCTTGTCCTTGATGAACGGATTCGCGTTGATTTTCTTCTGGATGCTGTCCGGCTCGAATTCGGACTTCGGGATAGGCCCGATGATGCCGTAATGGTTGCGCGTCGGCGTCAGGAACACCGGCACCGCCCCGGTCATCATGATCGAATGCAGTATCGATTTGTGGCAGTTGCGGTCCACGACGACGATGTCGTCCGGCGCGACGGTCGAGTGCCACACGATCTTGTTCGAGGTCGAAGTGCCGTTGGTGACGAAGAACAGATGGTCCGAATTGAAGATGCGCGCCGCATTGCGCTCCGAGGCCGCCACCGGCCCGGTATGGTCGAGCAACTGCCCCAGCTCGTCGACCGCGTTGCACACGTCGGCACGCAGCATGTTCTCGCCGAAGAACTGGTGGAACATCTGCCCCACCGGCGACTTCAGGAATGCCACGCCGCCGGAGTGCCCGGGACAGTGCCAGGAATAGGAGCCGTCCTGTGCGTAGTGTAACAGCGCGCGGAAGAACGGCGGCGCCAGCGAATCCAGGT